>CAYPDO010000035.1:6766-16343 GCA_964409495.1 uncultured Bordetella sp. | reverse complement strand
GGCCTAACCTGATTTAGACAACCAAGCTCCACTGGTCGCCACATATGGCCACCAGTCGACACAAAGCAGGTAGGCCAAAATGTGAGTTTGATGTTTCCACCGCTGGCCAGAAACGCCCACCGGTGGTCTCTTCCAGCCACCCGTAGGCCTTCAACGGCCCGGCACAGTCTTCGTCAATTCCTGCAGGCATCCAGCCCCCCTCCCATGTGTGACAGCGTCAGGCGGTGCCGGCTGCGGCAGCTCAACGCCAGACCATTTTTGTTACACCAAGCCTAACCCGCCCGATTCACGGCTGTCCACCGCAACCCGCGGGATGGTCGGATGTTTGGCCCGCACCGTGCGCAAGGTTTCAGTTGGCGCACCCAAGCCATCCGTCACCGCCAGGCGCAAGGCACCCGAAACCGCCCCACGGTTAGCATCCCCGCACCCCATCCGCCTGCGCAGTCCACACCCGTGTCCCCCAACGATCTGCTTGCCTCTCTCGGCCGTGGTTCGCTCAAGGGTGTGCTGGGGGCCGTGCTGCTGCCGCCGGCCTCGCCCTTGCTGTTGGCCGCCTTCGGCTGGCTGATGCACCGGCGCTGGCCGCGGCTGGGGCCCTTGATCTGGGTGGGCGGGCTGCTCAGCATGTGGCTGCTGTGCCTGCCGGCGGTGGGGCTGGGGCTGGCGGCCTGGCTCACCACGCCGCCGCCGCCGCTCACTGATGCGCAGGTGGCCGCGCTGCAGCGCGCGCCGCGCACGGCCGTGCTGGTGCTGGGGGCGGGCCGGCGTGAGCTGGCGCCTGAATACGGCACGGTGGACTTGAAGCCCTACACCGCCGAGCGCCTGCGCTATGGCGCCTGGCTTGCCCGGCGCACCGGCCTGCCGCTGGGCTACAGCGGCGGCGTGGCGCCGGGCGAGAACCCGGGCGCCACCGAGGCCGAGGCCGCGGCCCTGGTGGCGCAGCGCGATTTCGGCCTGAAGCTGCGCTGGCGCGAAGACCGCTCACGCGATACCGATGAAAACGCGCGCTACAGCGTGGCCATGCTGGCGGCCGATGGCATCACGCAGATCGTGCTGGTCACGCATGACATGCACCAGCGCCGCGCGCTGGCGGCCTTTGCGCGCGCCATGCAGCGCCAGGGCGTGCAGATGCGCCTGGTGCCCGCGCCCAAGGCCGTGCCGCCGGGCGGTCCGCTGGCGTCGGGTGATTTCTGGACCTCGGTGGCGGGCCTGCAGCGCAGCCGGTTTGCGCTGCATGAATGGCTGGGGCGCCTGGCCGGCGCCTGAGTGGCCGGTGCCTGTCAGGCCAGCAGCGCGCGCAGCGCCGGGCTGGCCTGCAGCCGGCCCACTTCGGTGCCGGCCCAGTTGCGCTGCGGCGCATCGGCCAGCGTGGCGATGAAGCTGCGCTCGTCGTCGGCAAGGCGCACCAGGCGGTCAATCACCGCGGCCATCACCACCTCGGCGGCGCGGGCGGTGTTGCCATCGTCCAGCTTGATGGCCACGCCCAGGCCCTGCTCGGGCAGGGCCGCGCAGTACACGCCCTCGGCGCCCACCTTGCAGAACACGCGCTCGCCCAGGCGCTGCATCACGCGGGTGTCAAAACGGCCCGTGCCAGCCACATGGAAGGGCGAGGCGGCCACCGCCTGACGCAGGCGCTGTGCTGCGCGCGCATGGTCGGGCGACAGGCCCTGGCCGGTGGCCACGCGGGCAAAGGCCAGCGCCAGCGCGCGCAGCGGCACGCCAATGGTGGGGATGCCGCAGCCATCGGTGCCCACCGGCGCCTGGCGCAGATCGCAAGCGGTGGTGGCGGCCAGCGCGGCCGTCACCTCGCGCATCACCGGGTGCTCGGGGCGCAGGTAGCCGCGGGTGAATTCGCCCGGCTCGCGGCCGGCGGCGCGCGCCATCAGGCAGCCCACGCACACAAAGCCGGCGTGCTTGCCCGAGCAGTTGTTGTGCAGCGCGCTGGCGGCGTTGCCGCTGCGCACCAGGGCCTTCAGCACCGCCTCGTCGCGTGGCCAGTGCGTGCCGCATTCCAGCGCCTGCGCGTCCAGCCCGGCCTTGGCCAGCATGCCGGCGGCGGTGGTCACATGGGCCGGCTCGCCGCTGTGCGAGGCGCAGGCCAGCGCCAGCTCGGCATCGGTGAGACCGAAGGCCTCGGCCGCGCCGCTGGCCACCAGCGGCAATGCCTGCAGCACCTTGTTGGCCGAGCGCGGAAACACCGGGCGCTCGATGTCGCCGCTGCTGCGCCACACGGCGCCCGCGGCATCCACGATGGCCAGCGCCCCGCGGTGAAACGATTCCAGCGCGGGGCCGCGCAGCAGGTGCACAAGGTCGGGGTTGGGCGTGGTCACGGTCGGGCGGTTCAGTGGTGGGGCAGGGTGGCAGGCACTGTAGCGCCAGCACCCACAATGCCAGCCCATGCCCTTGACCGCGCTGGCGCTGATCCTGGTGGCCGCGTTGCTGCACGCGGGCTGGAACATCGTGGCCAAGCGTGCCGAGGGCGGGCCGCACTTCCCGCTGTGGTCGGCCATCGGCGTGAGCCTGCTGTGGGCACCGCCGGGCCTGTGGCTCACCTGGCAATACGCGCCCGGCTTCGGCTGGCGCGAGTGGGGCTTGATCGTGGCCAGCGGCCTGGTGCACGTGGCCTACTTTCAGGTGCTGCTCACCGGCTACCGCGTGGCCGATCTCACCGTGGTGTACCCGGTGGCGCGTGGCACCGGGCCGCTGGTGGCCTCGCTGGGGGCGGTGCTGCTGCTGGGCGAGGCGATCACCTGGCGCGGCGCGGCCGGCGTGCTGGGCGTGTGCGGCGGGGTGTTCCTGATCGCCGGCGGCCCGGCCCTGCTGGCACGCCACCATGATGCCGCGCAGCACCGGCGCGTGCTGGCCGGCCTGCGCTGGGGCGCGCTCACAGGCCTGCTGATTGCCGGCTACACGGTGATCGACGGCTATGCGGTGAAGGTGGCGCTGATCTCGCCCATCGTGGTGGATTACCTGGGCAACCTGCTGCGCGTGCCCTACCTGGCGCCGCGCGCGCTGGCCGATCGCGCCGGCTTCATCGCCGAGGGCCGGCGCAACTGGCGCGCCGCGCTGCTGCTGGCCGCCGTGAGCCCGCTGGCCTATGTGCTGGTGCTGTATGCGGTGCAGCTGGCGCCGCTGTCGCATGTGGCGCCGGCGCGTGAGCTGTCGATGCTGTTCGCGGCGCTGATCGGCGGCAAGCTGCTGGGCGAGGGCGACCGCGCCGCGCGCCTGGCCGGGGCGGCCTGCATCGCGCTGGGGGTGATGCTGCTGGCGCTGTGAGGCCGCGGGCCGCCGCCGACAATCCGGCCGATGAGCACCTCCACCCCGGCGCTGATCGGCGTCGATTTTTCCAGCGCGCCCAGCCGCGCCAAGCCCATCGTGCTGGCCGCCGGCAGCCTGCATGGCCGCGTGCTGCGGCTGGATGGCGTGCAGCGTTTTGCCACGCTGCCCGACTTTGCCCGGTGGCTGCGCCAGCCCGGCCCCTGGCTGGGCGGCTTTGACCTGCCCTTCGGCCTGCCGCGTGAGCTGGTGCAGCAGCTGGGCTGGCCCACCGACTGGGCCGCCTGCATCGATCACTACGCGGCCCAGGCCCGGCCGGCCCTGCGCGACACCTTCGCCGCCTTCTGCGCTGCGCGCCCGGTGGGGCGCAAGTTTGCCCACCGCGCCACCGATGGGCCGGCCGGCTCCAGCCCCAGCATGAAGTGGGTGAACCCGCCGGTGGCCTGGATGCTGCACGCCGGCGTGCCGCTGCTGCGCGCGGCCGGCGTGGGCTTTCCGGCGCACGGGCCGGTGGCGCCTGAATCTGACCGCCAGGCGCTCGAGGCCTACCCCGGCCTGCTGGCGCGTGAGCTGATCGGCACGCGCAGCTACAAGAGCGACACCGCGGCCCGGCAGACGCCCGAGCGCCTGATCGCCCGCAAGGACATCGTGGAGATGCTGGAGCAGGGCCGCAGCCGCCTGGGCCTGCGCCTGAAGCTCAGCGCCGCACAGCGCGACGCGCTGGCCGACGACTCCCGCGGCGACACGCTGGATGCGGTGCTGTGCCTGCTGCAGGCCGCCTGGGCCAGCACGCAGCCAGGGCACGGCCTGCCGGCTGGCGTGGATGCGCTGGAGGGCTGGATCGTCAGCGCCTGAGGCGCCGCGGGCCGGCGCGGCGGCGCCCCGGGCTCAAAGCCCGGCCGCCAGCGATTGCGGCACGGCCACCGGCAGATCCAGCAGCATCTGGCCGATGCCCTTGCCCAGTGGGTCCATGCGGCGGCTGGCCGGGCCGCCGCCGTCCAGCGCCTCATGCATCAGCAGGTTCATGGCCGCGATGCCGGGCAGGTGGAAGCGCTCCACCCGGCCGTGCACCAGGTGCGCGAAGTAGCGGCCCACCACCTCGGGCGTGATGCGCGCCCACAGCAGCGGCAGCCATTCAGGCCGGCGGGCAATCAGGCCGATGTTGGCGATGTTGCCCTTGTCGCCGCTGCGCGCCCAGGCCAGCTTCACCAGCGGCACCAGCACCTGCGGCTCGTCGGGTTCCAGCCAGGGCGCCGGATCGGGCAGGGCCGGGGCCTCGCTGGCCGTGCCGCCATCGGCCACCGGCACGGTGATGACGGCATCGCCCAAGCGCACGGTGACCGGTACCGCCGCCTTGTCGAGCAGAAACGCAAAGGGCTTGATCAGCGGCGATGGCGACGGCCGGCCCGCGCCGGGGCCGGTGGTGCCGGGTGACCAGCTGGTGCCGGCCGGCGCCACCTCGCGCGCAAAGATCTCCAGCGCGGCCTTCATCGGGTGATCGACCACCACGCGCAGCCACACCTCGCGCACCTGGCCCGTGCGGGCATGCGGGCCGTACAGGGTTTCAGCGCCCAGCAGCGCGATGGCGGTGTGGGTGAAGTCGGGCAGGCCCAGGCTCTGGAAGATGCCGCGCGTGCGCGCCAGGATGGCCTCGCCGGTGCGCTGCGCCTTGGCCGCGGCATCGATGCCCACGATCACCATGCTGCCGGCGCAGCGCCAGCCGCTCATTTGCGTGGCCGACACCTTGTACTGCCCGCCCGGTGCGCGGCCGCGCGCGCCGCGCACGCGCACATGCTCGGCATCCAGCTGCTCGATCACCACCTCGCGGAAATCGCAGCACACATCGGGCAGGCGGTAGGCGCCGGGATCGCCAATCTCGTAGAGCAGCTGCTCGGCCACCGCCGCACGCAGGATGGCGCCGCCGGTGCCCGCGGGCTTGGTGACATCGAAGCTGCCATCGGCGCGGCAATGGATGATGGGGTAGCCGATGTGCGCCCAGTCGGGCACGGCCTGCCAGTCGGTGTGCAGGCCGCCGGTGGCCTGGCAGCCGCACTCGATGATGTGGCCGGCCAGGCTGCCGCCGGCCAGCGCGTCGTAGTCTTGCGCGCGCCAGCCGAACTCGTGGATCAGCGGGCCCAGCGTGACCGCACTGTCCACACCGCGGCCGGTGATCACGATGTCGGCACCCGCCGCCAGGGCCTGGGCCACCGGCAGCGCGCCCAGGTAGGCATTGGCCGAGAGCACCTTCTCGGGCAGGGCTTCGCCGCTGAACATGTCGGTGCTGCCGGCCGCGCGCAATGCCGGCATCAGGGCCGAGACATCGTCGCCTTCCACCACCGCGATCTTCGGCGCCAGGCCCAGGCTGTGGGCCAGGGCCTGCAGCGCCGCGGCGCAGCCCTGCGGGTGGATGCCGCCGGCATTGGCCACCACCTTGATGCCGCGCTGCATCACCTGGGGCAGCACGGCCTTCATCGCGATGTCGACGAAATCGGTCGCGTAGCCCATCTCGGGCTTGCGCGCGCGCACCGCGGCCAGGATGGCCATGGTGGTTTCGGCCAGGTAGTCGAACACGAGATAGTCGATGCCGGGCCCATCGATGCCGCCACTGTTCACCAGCTGCTGCGCGCCCACCATGCTGTCGCCCCAGAAGCCCGAGGCGCCGCCGATGCGGACGATCTTGTCGGTGGGGGTGGACATGGCGGGCTCCTGCGGCGTGGGTGGGATCGGTGGCAGAACTTAGCAAGCCGCCGCCGCGCGGGCTTGCGCCGAGTGGCTGATCGGCACGGCGGCCCCGGCGCGGCTTGGTGTTTGCGCCAAGCCGCTTCAGCCAGTGGCCGCAAGACGTGGGGCCACGCCCATCGCGACCATGGCTGCACCATGGTCGAGCGCGCCCCCTCCGGCACGGCACGGCGCGTCTCGGCCGCCGGCCGCGGCATGGCCTCGGCGCCGCTGTCGTGCCTGGTGAGTGGCCTGAGCGCGGCCGACGACGAAGACGCCGCCGCGCTGGCCCTGGTGGCCCGGCTGCGCAGCCACCTGGCACCGCTGGGCGGCACCGTGGCCGCGATGACCCCGTTCACCCGCGATGGCCAGCCGCGCCCGGGTGGCCAGTGGCACAGCCCGCGGGTGGCGCGGCTCACGGCGGCGGCCTCGTTCGTGGTGCCGCAGCATGCGGCCTGCCCCTTCGTGCTGCCGGCCGGCGCCCCGCGCGAAGGCCTGGGCGCGCCGGTGGTGGCGGCATCACCGGCCGGGCCGGGCCTGCGGGCGCAGCCGGTGCGCGAGGCCTTCCAGGCCCTGGCCACCTGGGCCGATGCGGTGGTGGTGGCCGGCATCGGTGGCTGGCTGACGCCGCCGGTGGCTGCCGGCGCACCGGCCACCGGCCCGCTGCTGGCCGGCATGTGCCGGCGCCTGCACCTGCCGCTGCTGCTGTGCACCCGGCTGGATGCCGGCGCCGCCGAGCGTGCGCGGCGCGCCATGGCCCTGGCCGCGGCACGGCCGGTGGCCTGGCTGGCGGTGCAGGCCGCCCCGGGCGCAGCGGCCGGCGATGGCCCGCTGCTGGCGCAGCTGGCGGCCATCTTCCAGGCGCCTTGCGTGGGCCGGCTGCCCGATGGCCCGGCCGCGGATGCGGCGCCGGGCATTGCGCTGGAGGCGCTGCTGCCGCGCCTGCTGGGGCCGGCGTCGGCCGTGCCGGAGGCCGGCGCGGCCGTCAGCCAGATCACGCAAGACGCCACGCCGCGCGCCGGCCGATGATGAAGCGATCCACCCTGCAGCCGCGGCGCATGCCTGCGCACCGCGTTGCCCGACTGCCCTGAGGCCCTGACGCCACCATGCTCGATTTCACCCCGCTGCCGCACTGCTTCACGCCCGAGCACGAGAGCTTTCGCGCCACGCTGCGCGACTTTGTGGCGCGCGAGATCACGCCCTTCTGCAACGAGTGGGACGAGGCCGAGACCTTTCCCCGCGCGCTGTACCAGAAGGTGGCCGCGCTGGGCCTGCTGGGCATGGGCTACCCCGAGCAGTACGGCGGCACGCCCACCGACATCTTCTACCACCTGGTGGCCAGTGAAGAGCTGGCGCGCTCGGGCTGCGGCGGCGTGAGCGCCTCGCTGATGTCGCACAGCATCGGCCTGCCGCCGGTGGCCGCCTGGGGCAGCGACGAGGTGAAGGCCCGTGTGATCCCGCCAGTGCTGGCCGGTGAACAGATCGCCGCGCTGGCCGTCACCGAGCCCGATGGCGGTTCGGACGTGGCGGCGCTCAAGACCACGGCCATCCGCGACGGCGACCATTACGTGGTCAATGGCGAGAAGGTGTTCATCACCTCGGGCATGCGCGCCGACTGGTTCACCGTGGCGGTGCGCACCGATCCGTCCAACCCCGGCGCCGGCGGCGTCTCGGCGCTGCTGGTGGCCGGTGACTCGCCAGGCCTCAGCCGCACCGCCTTGAAGAAGATGGGCTGGTGGGCCAGCGACACCGCGCACCTGCGCTTTGACAACGTGCGCGTGCCGGTGGGCCAGCTGCTGGGGCAGGAGAACCGCGGCTTCATGGTGTTCATGAACAACTTCAACAGCGAGCGCCTGGGCATGGCCGCGCAGGCCTGCGCCTATGCCCAGGTGTGCCTGGAAGAGGCCGTGGCCTGGGCGCGCGAGCGCCACACCTTCGGCCAGCCGCTGGTGCAGCGCCAGGTGATCCGCCACAAGCTGGTGGACATGGCGATGAAGATCGACGCCGCGCGCAGCCAGATCTACGAGCTGAGCTGGCGCCTGCAGCACAAGGTGGGCGACCCGGCGCAGATGGTGGCGCGCATCTGCATGGCCAAGATCCTGGCCACGCAGGCCATGCAGTTCTGCGCCGACCAGGCGGTGCAGATCCTGGGCGGCATGGGCTTCATGCGCGGCACGAAAAGCGAGCGCATCTACCGCGAGGTGAAGGTGATGATGATCGGCGGCGGCAGCGAGGAGATCATGAAGGATCTGGCCGCCAGGCAGCTGGGCTTCTGACGGACAACACCATGCAACAGACCTGTGACGACCTGCTGGGCGAATACCGCGCACTGGCCAACTTCTGCGCCACGCTGAGCCCCGCGCAATGGCGCGTGGTGACCGATTTCTACGGCTGGACACCGTGGGACGAGATTGCCCACCTGGCCTACTTCGACGACACCGCGCTGCAGAGCTGCACCGATGCCGAGGCCTTCATGGCCGGTGTGAAGGCCTTGATGACCGCGCAGGCCCAGGGCCGCGAGATCAGCGCCATCGCGCGCGAGACCTTCGGCCACCTGGGCGGCGCCGCGCTGCTGGCCCAGTGGCGCCAGCGCTTCGAGGCCCTGGTGGACCGGCTGCGCGGCATGGACCCCAAAGCGCGCCTGCCCTGGTATGGCCCGCCGATGAGCGCGCGCAGCTTTGCCACCGCGCGCCTGATGGAAACCTGGGCGCATGGCCAGGACATCTGGGATGCGCTGGGCGAGACCCGTGGCGCCAGCCCGGGGCTCAAGCACATCTGCCACCTGGGTGTCACCACCTATGGCTGGACCTTCGTGAACCGCAAGCGCGAGGTGCCGCAGCCGGTGCCCTATGTGGAACTTACCGCGCCGGATGGCAGCCTGTGGGCCTGGGGCGAGCCCTCGGCCACCGATTTTGTGCGCGGCCCGGCGATGGACTTTGCGTTGCTCGTCACCCAGCGCCGCCACCGCGACGACACCGCGCTGCAGTGGGCGGGCGCGGGCGCCGAGGCCTGGACGGCCATGGCGCAGTGTTTTGCCGGCCCGCCGGCTGACGGCCCGGCGGCCGGGGTGCGCACGCGGGTGCGAACCCAGCCTGCCGAGTGAGCGTCCAGCGGATGACGGCGTGAGCCAGCGCGGGCAGGGCGCTGCGGTGCCGGCCGCCGGCATCGGCGTGCCGCTGACGCTGGCATTGGCGCCGCGCCTGGCGCCGCTGCTGGCCGCGCGCCTGCAGGGCCTGGGCGAGCGGGCCATTGCCGACCTGTCCTGTGCCAACCTGTGGCTGTTCCGCCGGGTGCATGACTACCGCTTTCTGGATGGCGACTGGCCGGCGATCAGCGGCCTCACCTACGATGGCCAGCGCCATCTGCTGCCGCTGTTTGCGCCGCACACCGCGCCGGCCGAGCTGTGGCAAGGGTGGATGGCGGGGCATGCGGCGCTGTTTCCACTCACCGAGCCCGAGGCGCAGGCGCTCGATCCCCTGCAGTGGGCCATCGACGCCCACCGCGACGATGCCGACTACCTGTACCCGGCCGAGCACTTTCGCCACTACCGCGGCACGGCCTTGCAGAAGAAGCGCAACCTGAT
>CAYPDO010000035.1:0-6666 GCA_964409495.1 uncultured Bordetella sp. | reverse complement strand
TTGGCGCCATCTCTGGGCATGGCCGGCCACATCGCCTGGGCCGATGGCGAGCCGGCCGGTTTTGTGCTGGGTGAGCTGCTGCAGCCGGGCGTGGCGGTGATCCGCTTTGCCAAGGGGCTGGCGCGTTTCAAGGGCATCTCGCAGCTGCTGTTCCACCACTTCGCGACGCATTCGCCCTGGCCGGTGGACTGGATGAACTTCGAGCAGGACCTGGGCCTGGAGAACTTCCGGCGGACGAAGCTGAGCTATCAGCCTTCTGCCTTGTTGCCGAAGTTTCGGGCGTTGCCGTTGTTCGCCGTTTGACTTGCCGGGATGGGGGCAGTCTGGCGCCTGAAGCTCAGGGCCGCTGCCGGCGCTGTTGGCGCCCGGCCAGCACCAGCAGGCCGGCAGCCATCAGCACCATGCCGGCAGGTTCAGGCACCGCCGCCGCAGTCGAGAACAGGTGGTAGCGCGTGCCATCGCCCACCGTGTCGAAGGCCGCGTACAGCGACAAGTCGTCCAGGCTGACTGCGCCATCCACCTCGAAGCCGATGCGCCGTGTCTCGCCGGCCTGCAGCGCGCTCTTGAGGCGGATGTGGATCAGGTCGGGATCCAGCGCGGTGATCGGCGCCACAAACTCGGGATCTCCGGCGGTGGGATCGGCCAGGCCACTGACGCCGAAGTGCTCAAGGTCGGCCGCCGTGGCCCAGTGGCCGTCATCCTCTACCGCCAGCACCCAGGGCGAATCGCGCAGCGCGTCGATCAGGCCGCGTGTGCGGCCGCGCAGCTTGCCGATGTTCAGGTACCAGTCCTGCACGGCCGGCGCCAGCGCCGGGTTGATCAGCTGCAACTCGATCTTGCTGGGCAGGCCGATGGGGGCCGGATCGATCTGGAAGCGCAGTTCGGGCAGCACCTTCGGCTGCAGGAAGCTGCCGGTGTAGGTGAGCTTCACCCGGTCGGTGCCGGGAAACAAGGCATACAAGCGGTTGTTGAGGTCCGTGGCGCCGTTCGTGAGCGTCAGGTTGGCATCGATCTCGATGCGCTCGTAGTAGCTGGCATCCACCGCCCGGGGCACGGGCTGGCCGGCCTTCCAGTGGTCGCCCCAGCCGTTGGACACCGCGAAGATGCCCTCGTTCTGGTTGTTCTGGCGCGCCAGGCCGGTGAGGGTGAGCGCGTGGGCCATGGCATTGGGGTCGGCCACGCGCTTGCCGTTCTTGCCGAGAAAGTCGACCACCACGTAGGCGACGGCCGGTGCGGCGGGATAGGCCGACAGCAGTGGCGGCGAGCCGGTGGCATAGCGCTTGACGTCCTCAAGCAACAGCGGCAGGGGCAGCTGCGATGCGGGGTCGACGGCGCTGCTGGCGCGCGAGGCGAACACCAGGCCGTTCTTGTTGGTGTTGCTGTACAGCGCGCCGCGCTGCTTCAGGAACTGGGTGATGCCGGCCGCTTCTCCGGGCGGGTTCAGGTACTTGGTGACCTGCTTGCCATTCACCATCACCTGGCTGGGCTTGCCGTAGATCAGGTCGGCCAGGACCTTGGTCTCGTCCCAGGCGGGCGGCCCCCACGCCGCCTTCACATCGAACAGCTTGCCCTTGGTGGCCAGCGGTTCGCGCTGGCTGAAGTACCACAGCGCGTTGGCCGCTGCTGCAGCGGCGCAGAAGGCCAGGCCTGGCCCCTGGGTCAGATCGGGCAGGCCGCGGGTGGGATCGATGCTGATGTAGTCGAACGGGAGTTCCTGCGCCGACGCGGGGCCCATGCCGCAGGCCAGCACCAGGCCGGCCACACAGGTCAGGACAGGCAGGCGGCGCGGCGGCCGGCCGCACCGGGGCAGGTTTGTGGTCATCGGCAACCTCGCTGCGTTCAGGCTCGGCCATGTCGGGCGCCGCAGGCCGCCGCGGGAGCGGGCTCGCCACGCGCAGGGGGAATGGCACCAGCCAGTCGGCAACGATGATGCGCGTCGAGCAGTGCACCCTCTATCCCGCGAACCAGGGCGGCCCGTCACGGCGGCGTCATCGCCGTGCCACACGACAGGCTGTCGGCAAGGCCATGCTGGCAGCACACACCAACGCATCAGGCACTCGGCGGCCGGCCCTGCAGCGGCAGGCGCAGCTGGACTTGCGTTCCCTGACCAGGCGCGCTGGCCCAGTGCAGCACCGCGCCCAGTGCCCGTGCGCGCAGGCGCATGCTGGCCAGGCCCTGACCCGACGATGGTGCCGTGGCGTCGAAACCGCAACCGTCGTCCTCGATGCGCACCTCCAGCGCATCACCCTGTTGACGTGCCGACAAGCTCAGCGTGCGCGCCTGCGCATGCTTGATGACATTGGTCATCGCCTCCTGGATCAGCCGCAGCACCTGCAGCGCCTGCGCCGGCTCCAGCCAGGGCAGCGGCGGCATGTCGGACATGTGCCAATGCAGGGTCAGCCCGGCGCTCTCCAGGCGGCGGCCCACGCGCGTGCGCAGCGTGGCCAACAGCGTGGCCAGGTCATGCTCCAGCGGCTCGAGCGAATCGATGGTCAGGCGCAAGTCCTCGATCGCGGCGCGCAGCAGGTCGGCCATGGCGGCGTGGCTGGCGCCCCCTTTTTCGGCCAGGCGCAGCATGGCGATCAGCGTTGAGCCGACGCCATCGTGCATGTCGCGAATCAGGCGCTGCCGCTCCAGCAGCAGCGCCTGCTCGCGCTCGACGGCGCGCAGCTGCTCATGCTGTTGCGCCAGCGCGCGCTCGCGCTCGGCCAGCCGGGCCGCCAGCACCAGGCTGGCGGATTCAGCCTGCTCGACAGCGCCGATGTAGCGGCGCAGCGCCGCATACAGAAAGCTGCCAACCAGCAGCAGCCCACCGTAGGGCAGCAGGTAGATGGATTCAGGGCTGATGCGCACGCCCACCAGCAGCCAGTCGTGCACCGCGAACGCAAAGCAGGCCCACAGCGCTGCGACGATGACGCGCAGCTCGCGGCTGCCGCCGCGCACCGCCAGCACGGTGAGCACGCCGGTGACCGTGAGTGCCACGACCAGGTTGACGGCGTGCTGCACCAGCAGCGGCACGTCCAGCAGCGCCGGCATGGTCAGCACGGTGCCCGCCGCGACGAAGAGCGCCAGCCCGCGCTCAATCCGGGGCAAGCGCCGCGTGTCGAAGCGGAAGGCGTACAGATACGTGGCCAGCATCAGCCACGACACCGAGGCCGCCGTCATCCACCAGAACCAGGCCGAGCTTGCATCGCCGGTCGGCAGGTTGATGAACAGGTGCAGGTTGCGCAGGGTCCAGCTGCCCGCGGCACAGGCGAAGTACAGATAGCCGCCCTCGGCACGGCGCCCCAGCCACACGATCAGGGACAGCAGCCCGATCGCCAGCATGGCCAGGCTGGCCGCGGCAGGCACCATCAGCTGCAGCGCACTGCGCAGCGCGTGCCGCTCACGCAGTTCGGCCAGCGGACCGATCCACACCGTGGACAGCGCGTGGAAGCGCCCGGCCCGGGTGGGCGTTCCCAGCGCCACGGTCAGCGGCTGGCCCGCCGCCAGCGGCGCAGGCGGCAGGTTGATCAGCAGCGGCCGGTTCCACTGCTCCTGGGCGCCTGCCTGGTTGTCGAACACCAGCTGCCAGCCCTGCGGGCCCCAACGCCACAGCTGCACGGGCTGCGACAACGCGCGCGGCACATACACCGCCAGCGGCGCGTTGGCCGCCAGCCCCTGGGGCAGGGGCCAGCGCAGGCGGTACCAGTGCATCTGCTGCGGGTGTTCGTCCTCAGGCCCGCGGTCAAGCCCGCGGCGCTCCAGTTTGGGCAAGGTCACGGGCTGCCAGCCCACATCCGGCAGCGGGCCGCCGCCGGCGGCGCTGCGCGGCAGCACCTGATGCTCGGCCTGCTCAAAGCGCTGCGCGAACGACTCGCCCGCCTGCGCCGTGGCGCTGGCCCCCAGCCACAGCATGGCCAGCCACAGCATGCCCAGTACGATGCGCTCAATCACGCAGCAGCCCCATGCGCCGGGCCTCGTAGACGGCCTCGGTGCGCGAGTGCACCTGCAGCTTGCGGTAGATGCGCTTGACGAAGCTGGTGACGGTGTGGCGCGAGACGGCCAGCAGCGGCGCGATCTCTTCGTAGCTGTAGCCCTTGGCACACAAGGCCAGCACCTCGCGCTCGCGCGGCGACAGGCTGGCGTCGCCATCGGCCGGGCTGGCGGCGCTGCGCTGGGCCTGCGACCAGGCCGCCGAGCGGCGCAGCATCTGGCGCGCAATCACGGCGCTGATCGGGCTGCCGCCAGCCTTGAGCACGCGCAGCTGCTCGACGATCTCGGCCGGTGACGCGTCCTTCAGCAGATAGCCCGTGGCGCCGGCCTCGATGGCCGCCAGCACATGGGCCTCGTCGCCGAAGACGGTGACCACCATGGCCTCGCAATCGGGCAGCAGGCGCACCGCCTCGGCGATCAGCGTGCAGCCATCGCCATCGGGCAGGCCCAGATCCACCAGCAGCACATCGGGCCGGGTGTTGCGCAGCAGGTGCAGACCGGCCGCCAGCGTGGCGGCCTGGCCCACCACGTGCATGTCGTCGGCCGCGCCCACGGCGGCCGCGAACGGCTGCAGCACGGCGGGGTCGTCGTCGACGATGAGGACGCGCAGCTTCATCCCGCCAAGTGTAGGGAGCGGCTGTCCGTCAAGCTGAGGAGACGTGCCGTGATCGCGGTACGGGCAGGGCAGTGGCGGCGGGCTGCGGACTTCGACACTTGCGTCGCCATCCACCCCGCGAGACCGTTCATGCGACAGCACTTCCTGACTTTCATCACGGCAGCGCTTGCCCTCGTCGGCACCGCCGACGCGCGGGCTGCCGCCGCGCCCATCGAGAATTTCGAGGACGGACTGCCCAGCAGTTGGTCGACAACCGGCAACGCCTGGTCAGTGGTGCATCGCACCGGTGTATCGGTGCACATCCTGTCGCCTGAGGGCGCACGGGTCGCCACCTCGGGTTCGCCCGGCTCTGCCAGTGAATCGTTCACCGGCACCCTCACATCCGGGCCGCTTGTGGTCGGCTTCGAGTCGATTCAGTGGAAGGCCACGGGCTGGTCAGGATTTTCCGGCGATGGCACCAACCGATTCGAGATCCTCGATGGCCGCCAGGATGTCGTGGGCACGGTCGCCGCACCGCTGAGCGATGTCTGGACAACCCAGGACTTCAGCCTGACCAAGGCCGGGTTCCAGCGCGGCGACATCTTCCACTTCCGCGTTGTGGACAGCAATTCCGGCCTGGGCTATGCATGGCTGGCCGTGGATGCGCTCCAGTTCAGCGGCGCAGCCTTGCCCGTGCCCGAGCCCACCGCTCCCGCGTTGCTTGCGTCGGGCCTGGCGCTGCTGGCCTGGCGGGTGCGCAGCCGGCATCGGTGAACGGCCAAACCACGCCCGGTAGCATCGGCCTGGCGCCGCACCACCCTCGACCCCACGCCCTCAACGGAGTACCCCATGAAACGCAGTCTCTTTGCCGCCGCATGCCTGGCCGCCAGTTCACTGGCCTGGGCCGCCGACATCATCGTGCCCGTCAGCACGGCCGAAAGGCAGGGCCCGGGCCAGCCCATGGGCACCGTCCGGATCGTCGAGACGCCGTATGGCCTGGCCTTCTACCCCAGCCTGAAAGGCCTGCCGCCGGGCCTGCACGGCTTTCACATCCATGAGAAGCCGTCCTGCGCAGCTGGCGACAACAACGGCACCCCCGTGCCGGCCCTGGGCGCCGGTGGCCACCTGGACCCGCAGGGCACGAAGAAGCATGGCGAACCCTGGGGCGACGGCCACCTGGGCGACCTGCCGCCGCTGTATGTGGGTGCCGATGGCAGTGCCATGTCGCCGGTGCTTGGCCCGCGCCTGAAGATGGCCGACGTGAAGGGCCGCTCCCTGATGGTGCATGCCGGTGGCGACAACCATGCCGACCACCCGGCGCCGCTGGGCGGTGGCGGGGCCCGTGTGGCCTGCGGTGTGATCGACGGCTGACCGCCTGGCCTCCCACCATCCGCCGGTGAGCCACAGCGCCGGCGCCCGCCGCAAGACCTTCAACCCATCAGCCACTCTCCGCAAGACGGACTCCACGCGGCGCCATAACCTGCCACCGGCATTCCACACCGGCACTGGCACCCATGGCCCACATCGAGTCCACCCTGTCCACCAGCAGCGAGAGTTTCCAGGCCAATCGCGAGGCCATGCTGGCCCTGCTGGGCCGGGTGCGGGCGGCTGAAGCGCGCACCCGGGCCAAGTCGGCGGCCTCGCGCGAACGTTTCGAGAAGCGCGGCCAGCTGCTGCCGCGTGAGCGTGTGTCGCTGCTGCTGGACCCCGGCACGCCGTTCCTGGAGCTGGCCACGCTGGCCGGCTATGGCATGGACCACCCCGATCCCGAGAAGACCGCGCCCGGCGGCGGCATGATCGCCGGCATCGGCTTCGTCAGCGGCATCCGCTGCATGGTGGTGGCCTCCGATTCGGGCATCGATGCCGGCGCGCTGCAGCCCATGGGCCTGGACAAGACCCTGCGCGTGCAGGAGCTGGCGCTCGAAAACAAGCTGCCCCTGGTGCAGTTGGTGGAAAGCGCCGGCGCCAACCTGCTGGCCTACCGCGTGGAGGATTTCATCCGCGGCGGCGCCAGCTTCCGCAACCTGGCGCGCCTGTCGGCGGCCGGCCTGCCGGTGATCACCGTCACGCACGGCTCGTCCACCGCCGGCGGTGCC
>CAYPDO010000034.1:0-16672 GCA_964409495.1 uncultured Bordetella sp. | reverse complement strand
GGCAGGCAGGCCAGCGCCACGGCCAGCATCACCCACAGGTCGAAGCTCAGCACCGAGGGCGCGATGCCCAGCCCGGCCGCGCCCGAGGCCAGGCCCGACAGGCCGACACAGCCCAGGATGTTGAAGGTGTTGCTGCCCACCACGTTGCCCACGGCGATGTCGCGCTCGCCCTTGATGGCGGCGGTGATGCTGGCGGCCACCTCGGGCATGCTGGTGCCCGCGGCGACGATGGTCAGGCCGATGACGAGGTCGCTCACACCCAGCGCCTTGGCGACGTTGACGGCGGCCTGTACCAGCAGCTCGGAGCCGCCCACCAGCGCCGCCAGGCCCAGCACGATGAGCAGCAGCTGCACGGGCAGCCTTGCGTCCCAGGTGCCCGCGGCGGCGGGCCTGTTCTCGCGCGCGTACCCGTCCTGGGCCGCGGCGGTCTCGCGGCGCGACTGCACGATGAGGAACACCGTGTAGCCGATCATCAGCGCCGCCAACAGGCCGCCTTCGAGCACGGACACCGTGCCGTCCAGCGCCAGCGCCGCCAGCAGCAGGCTGGCGCCCAGCATGATGGGCACCTCCTGGCGGATCAGCTGCACGTTCACCACCAGCGGTGTGATCAACGCGCTCACGCCCAGGATGAAGAGCACGTTGAAGATGTTGCTGCCCACCACGTTGCCCACGGCGATGTCGCCACGGCCATCGAGCACGGCGCCCACGCTCACCGCCATCTCCGGCGCGCTGGTGCCGAAGGCGACGATGGTGAGCCCCACCACCAGCGGGCTGATGCCGAAGGACAGCGCCAGCTTGGAGGCGCCCCGCACCAGCGCGTTGGCGCCCACGATCAGCAACACCAGGCCGCCGGCGAACAGGAGCAGGTTCATGGGCGCGCGACTGTAGCGGCGGCGGCCCGCGCGCCCCGGGCCCTGGGGCGCGGCCTTGCGGCGGCAGGGGCGATCAGCCCTTCACCGCGCCCGCCGTGAGCCCGGCCACGATGTGCCGCTGCGCGGCCAGGAACAGCAGCACCACGGGCGCCAGCGTGAGCGTCACGTAGGCCAGCACCAGGTGCCAGTCGGTGCCGAACTCACCCTGGTAGACCATGATGCCCAGCGGCCAGGGGTACAGCGTGTCGCTGTTGAGCAGGATCAGCGGCAGCAGGTAGCCGTTCCAGGCCTGCACGAAGGTGATCACGCCCACGGTGGCGAGGATGGGCCTGGACAGGGGCAGCACCACGCGCCAGAAGAACTGCACGTAGCTGGCGCCGTCCATCAGCGCCGCGTCCAGCAGCTCGGCCGGCAATTGCCTGAAGAAGCCGCGGAACAGCACGATGGCGCTGCCGAGCGAAAACGCCACCGCAGGCAGCACCACGCCGGCATGGGTGTCGAGCAGGCCGAGGTCACGCACCTGGATGAAGAGGGGCAGGATCGCCGTGGCCGCGGGGAACAGCAACCCGATGAGGAAGTACTGCATCAGGAAGCGCTGGCCCGCAAAGCGCAGGTGTGAAAACACGAAGGCCGCCATCGAGGCCACCACCAGCGTCAGCAGCGTGGTGCTGCCGGCGATGAGCAGCGAGTTGCCCATCATGCGCCAGTAGCGCAGCGTGCCCAGGATGCTGGCGTGGTTCTCCCAGCGCCAGCGCTCGGGCAGGCCGAAGGGGTTGGCGCGCAGTTCGCCCAGCTCCTTGAAGCCGCCCAGCAGCGTGGCCACCAGCGGCACCAGCACCGCCAGTGCCACGGTGCCCAGCATCGCGTAGCGCCAGGCCAGCGCGCCGCCGCCGAGCCGGCCCTCGCTCACCGCGCGCCCCCGGGTTCACGCATGACCCAGCGCTGGTAGCCGAGCGCAAACACCAGGCACATCACGAACAGCAGCACGCCGATGGCGCTGCCGAAGCCAACGCGCATGCGCGTGATGCCGTGGCTGTAGAGGAAGCTCACCATCGTCTGCGTGCTGTCGCTCGGGCCGCCGCCGGTGAGCGGCATGATCAGATCGAACAGCTGCAGCGAGCCCAGCACCGCAAAGAACACCGACAGCTTGACCGTGGGCACCAGCAGCGGCAGCTGGATGAAGCGCAGCACCTGCCAGCGCGTGGCGCCATCCACACGCGCGGCGGCGTAGAGGTCGCGGTCGATGCCCTGCAGGCCGGCGATGAACAGCATCATGTGGAAGCCGAAGTACTTCCAGGTGATCACGGTCAGGATCGCGGCCTGCGCCAGGCCCGGCTCGGCCAGCACCCAGGGCGGCTCCCGGCCCAGCGTGCGCGCGGCCTGCGCCACGAGGCCGGCGTCGCCGTCGTACACGAAGCGCCAGATCAGGCCGGCCGCGATCTCGGCCAGCACGTAGGGCAGGAAGTACACGAGCCTGAAGACCGGCGCGCCCGGCACCCGCTCCACCAGCACCAGCGCCACCGCCACGGCCAGCGGCAGCTGCACCAGCAGCGACACCACGATGATCAGCGCGTTGTTGCCCAAGGCGTTGTGGAACACCGGGCTCGCGAACACCTCTTCGTAGTTGCGCCAACCCACGAAGTCCGTCGGCGTGCCGAAACCGTCCCAGCGGAAGAAGCTGTACCAGGCCGCCTGCCCCACCGGCAGCACGACGAACAGCGTGAACAGCAGCAGCGCCGGCGGCAGCAGCAGGATCGCGGCGCGTGCCGCCGGCTTCATCACGGCGCCGAGTTCACTGCTTGCGCGATGTCTCGATCGCCTCGGCCGCCGCCTTCGGCGACATGCGGCCGCCGGCGATGTCGGTGGACACGTCGTTCACCACCCGCCCCACCGAGGGCCCCAGCAGCTGGTCATAGAACAGCTGGTGGTAGGGCGCGGCCGCCAGGTGCTGCGCGTTGGTCTTGAAGAAGGGGTTGGTCATGTCGCGGTCGGCGCCCTTCACCGCGGGGATGAAGATGCCCAGCGCCGCGTGCTCACGTTGCGCATCGAACGAGGTGATGGCCTTGAGCAGCGCCACCGCCTGCGCCGGCGCGCCCTGCGTCAGCATCCAGCCGTTGATGCCGCCCAGCGTGTCGCGTGCGTCACCCTGCCCGCCCGGCACGGCGGGGAACGGGAACCAGCCCATCTCCTCGTCCGACAGGCCCTTCTTGTTGGCCGCGTTGTTGCGCTGCTGCAGGTAGATCCAGTTGCCCATCAGCGTCATCGCGCCCTTGCCGTCGCCGAACTGGCCGTAGCTGTCGGGCGCCTTCACGCTCAGGAAGCCGGGCTGGAAGGGCTTGAGGTCCACCAGTTCCTTGAAACGCTCGCCCGCCTGCACGAACACGGGGCCGGCGAAGCCGCCGGCCTCGCCGCGCAACGCGGCCTCGAAGGCCGGCTTGCCGCCGATGCGCAACGCCAGGTGCGTCCAGTAGAAGTGCACCGGCCACTTGTCGGCGCCACCCACCACGATGGGCGCGATTCCGGCGGCCTTGAGCTTCTTCACGGCGTCGAGGAACTCGGGCCAGGTCTTGATCTTGTCGGCCGCCACGCCGGCCTTGGCGAACAGCGCCTTGTTGTAGAAGAAGCCGACCTGGCTCATCTGCGAAGGCACGCCCCACTGTTTGCCTTCGTGCCTGAAGGCGGCCAGCGCGGCGGGCGCGAAGCTGTCGCCCCAGGCGCCCTGCACCGCGGCACTCATGTCCTGCAGCACACCGGCCTTCACCTGCGCGTGCAACACGCCACCGCCCCAGCCGTAGATGATGTCCGGCTTGTCCTTGCTCTGCAGCAGCGTCGTCAGCTTGGCCTTGTAGGCCTCGTTCTCCAGGATCTGCACGGCCACCTTCACACCCGGGTTGCGCGCTTCGAAGTCACGCGCCACCTTCTCGTAGGCGGCGGCAGCCACCGGGTTGGTCTCGATGTGCAGCCAGCGCACGACGGTCTGCGCCTGCACGGTGGCGGCGGCCAACAACGCGCAGGCTGCGGCAAGGATCTTGGAGGACATGTTCGGGTCTCCGGCTGCTTCGCGGTGCGCGATGGTGGCGCGTGGGGCTTTCCGGCGCCTCGGGAGAAATGCTGAGGTACGTACCTCATTCTTGGTCTCAGAATCGGCCGATGACGATCACGCGACGAGCGTTCTCCCATTCGCTGGCCGCCGCTGCCGCCGCGGCCGCGGCCGGCTGCGCCGCGCAGCCCACACCCGGCACCGGGCCTTCGCTGGACACACTCGCCCGCGCCAAGGGCCTGCGCTTCGGCAACGCCATGGGCGTGGAACCCAGCGGCGCGCGCCAGGTCTCGCGCTTTGCCGACGCCGCCTACCGCGCACTCACCGCCCGTGAGTGCAGCGTGCTCGTGGCCGAGAACGAAACCAAGTGGCAGCACCTGCGCCCCGACCCGCGCAAGCCCTACGACTTCGGGCCCGCCGACACGATGTTCAGCTGGGCCAAGGCGCAGGGCATGGCGCTGCGCGGGCACACGCTGCTGTGGTGCGAATCGAAGTGGCTGCCGGCCTGGGTCAACAGCTTCGACTTCGGCGCACAGCCACGCGCCGCTGCCGAGCGGCTGCTGGCCGAGCACGTGAGCACCACCTGCCGGCACTTCGGCGGTGACATCGAGAGCTGGGACGTCGCCAACGAAGCCGTGGTGCCCGCATCCGGCGAGCTGCGCGCAAACGTGTTCGCGCAGCACCTGGGCGGGGTCGAACACATCGCGCGCTGCTTCGAGCTGGCGCGTGAACATGCGCCACACGCACAGCTGGTCTACAACGACTTCATGAGCTGGGGCCACGACAACGCGCGTCACCGTGCGGGCGTGCTCAAGCTGCTGCAGGCGCTGAAGGCGCGTGGCGCGCCGGTGCAGGCACTGGGCGTGCAGGCGCACATCGGCGTGTGGCGTTTGCCGGCCGCACCCACCAGCGCCGTCGTGGTGGCCGACTGGCGGCGCTTCCTCGACGAGGTGATGGGCCTGGGCCTGGACATCCTCATCACCGAGTTCGACGTCAACGACCAGGCGCTGCCCTCCGACGTGGCCGAGCGCGACGCCGGCGTGGCCGCCGTCGCGCGCGACTGGCTGGACGTGACACTCGCCAGCCCACGCCTGCGCCGCTTCCTGTGCTGGGGCCTCGCCGACCACTACAGCTGGCTGCAGGACTTCAGCCCGCGCCCCGACGGCCGCCCCAAGCGTGTTCTGCCCTACGACGACCAGCTGCGCGCCAAGCCGCTGCGCGAAGCGATCGCCGCTTCGCTGCGCGCCATGCCGGCGCGCCCGCCCGCGTGAGCCGGCTGCGGCGCTGGCTGTTGATGCTGGCGCTGGCCGCCGTGAGTGGCACCGTGCAGGCGGCTTCGATGGTGCTGAGCATCGACGACGGCCCGTCGCTGCAGGCCACGCCGCGCCTCACGCCGCAGCAGCGGCACGCTGCCCTGCTGCAGGCACTGCAGCAGCGCCGCGTGACCGCGGTGCTGTACGTCACGCTGGACTTCGGCGCCAACCGGCCCGAAGGCATGGCGCTGGCCCGCGCCTGGGGCGACGCCGGCCACCTGCTCGGCAACCACACCGTCACCCACGCCGACCTCAACGACGACAAGGTGCCGCTCGATCGCTACCTGGGCGAGATCGCCACCTGCGAGGCGGCCATGAAAGCACTGCCCGGCTGGCGCCGCTGGTTCCGGGCCACCTACCTCAACGAAGGCCACACGCCCGAGCGGCGCGAGGGCCTGCAGCGCTTCCTGGCCGAACAGCGCTACCGGCTCGCCCCCGTCGACCTGGACAGCCGCGACTGGCAATACGCGCCGCGCCTGGCCACGCTGCTGCTGGATGCGGCCGGTGACGCGTCGGCGCTCAAGGCCGAGTTCCTCCAGCAGCTGCTGGCGCGCGCCCGCACCATGCGCAGCGCGCTGGAGCGCAACACGCCCTTCGTGCTGCTGATGCACGACAACCTGCTCAGCGCACTCTGGCTCGGCGAGGTGCTGGATGCCCTCCGCGCCGAAGGCTTCGTGTTCGTGCATCCCGAGGCCGCGCTGCCATCCGCGCAGGGTGAACCGGCATCATTGGAGCCGCCGCCTCGGCGATAATGATGTACGCACCTCAGATGGCACTCCGCGACACCTCTTCGGCCAGCCCTGGCAAGGGCCCTGAATCAACCCCCGTGCGGCTGCAGGACGTGGCCCGAGAAGCCGGCGTGAGCCTGGCCACGGTGGACCGTGTGCTCAACGGCCGCGCCGGCGTGCGCGAGCGCACCGTGCAACGTGTGCAGGCCGCCGTGCAGCGCCTGGCCTACCGGCCCGACCCGGCAGCAGCCCGCCTGGCGCGCCCACGCCCCTGGCGCCTGGCCTTCCTGCTGCCGGCCGGCAGCAACAGCTTCGTGGCCCTGCTGCGGGCGGAGCTCGACGCGCTCGCGCCGTGGCTGGGCGAACAACGTGCCCGTGCGCAGGTGGTGCTGGCCGACGCCTTCTCGCCCACCGCCGCGGCGCAGGCCATCGGTGCGCTGCAGGGCCAGTGCGACGCCGCGATCCTGATGGTGCAGGACCACCCGCTGGTGCGCGCCGCCATCGACGAGCTCGCCGCCAGCGGCGTGGCCATCGTCACGCTGGTGTCCGACGTGCCCGCGCAGGGCCGCGCGCATTTCGTCGGCATCGACAACGTGGCCGCGGGCCGCACCGCCGGCACGCTGCTGGGCCGCTTCGTGCGCAAGCCGAGCGGGCGCGTGGGCATCGTCATGGGCTCGCGCTCGCTGCGCGACCATGCCGAGCGCCTGTTCGGCTTCCAGCAGGTGATGGCCGAAGAGCACCCCAAGCTGGAGCTGCTGCCGCCCATCGAAGGCCAGGACCGCAGCGAACGCACCGAGCCGCTGGTGCGTGAACTGCTGCAACAGCATCCCGACCTGGCCGCGCTGTACAGCATCGGCGCCGGCAACCGCGGCATCCAGGCGGCACTGAAGGCCGCGGGCGCCGCGGGCAAGGTCGTGTGGGTGTGCCACGAGCTCACGCCGCACGCACGCCGCGCGCTGCTGGAAGGCGTGGCCAGCGCCGTCATCAACCAGGGTGCGGCACACGAGGTGCGCTCGGCCTGCCGCGTGGCGCTGGCGCAGCTTTCGCGCGAGCGCCTGCTGGCGGACCAGGAGCGCATCCGCATCGAGATCTACCTCAAGGACAACCTGCCGTGATCACGCTGGGCCTGGACCTGGGCACCACGGCGCTCAAGCTGGTGCTGGTGGGCGACGATGACCGGATCGTCGCCAGCACGAGCCGGCCGCTGACGGTGCAGCGCCCGCTGCCCGGCCACAGCGAGCAGGACCCCGCCGCCTGGTGGGCCGCGGCCTGCGAGGGGCTGGACGAGTTGAAGGCGCGCGCACCGGCCGAGTTCGTCGAAACAGTGGCGATCGCGATCTCGGGCCAGATGCATGGCGCCACGTTGCTGGACGAGCGCGGCGCGGTTCTGCGCCCCTGCATCCTGTGGAGCGACGGCCGCAGCCAGGCCGAGTGCGCGGAGCTGGAAGCCGCGTGGCCCGGGTCGCGCCGCGTGAGCGGCAACCTCGCGATGCCGGGTTTCACGGCGCCCAAGCTGCTGTGGGTGCGCAAGCACGAGCCCGAACTGTTTGCACGCACGGCCAAGGTGCTGCTGCCCAAGGCCTGGCTGTGCTACCGGCTCACCGGCGACTTTGTCGAAGAGATGTCCGACGCCTCCGGCACGTTGTGGCTCGACGTGGCGCAGCGCCGCTGGTCCGCCGCCGCGCTGGCCGCCACCGGGCTCACGCTGGACCACATGCCACGCCTCGTGGAAGGCAGCGCCCCCGCGGCCGAGCTGAGCGCCGAATGCACCGCGCGCTGGGGTTTCAAGCGCCCGCCGCTGCTGGCCGGCGGTGCCGGCGACAACGCCGCCGGCGCCGTGGGCGTGGGCGCCGTGCGCGCGGGCGATGCCTTCGTCTCGCTCGGCACCTCGGGCGTGTTGTGGGCCACCACGGCCGGCTTCGCGCCCAATCCCGAGCGCGCCGTGCACGCCTTCTGCCACGCGCTGCCGAACACCTGGCACCAGATGGGCGTGCTGCTCAATGCCGCCTCGGCGCTGGCGTGGTGGGCCGGTGTCTGTGGCGTGGCCGAGCCCCAGCTGGTGGCCGAGGCCGAGGCCTGGGCAGCGCAGCACACCACGCCCGGCGCGATGTTCGCGCCCTACCTCGCCGGCGAACGCACGCCGCACAACAACACCGCGCTGCGCGCCGGCTTTGCACAACTCGGCGCCGACACACCCCGCGCCGCCATGACGCAGGCCGTGCTCGACGGCGTGGCGCATGCGCTGGCCGACTGCCAGGCCGCGCTCGCCGATGCAGGCACGACGCTCACCGAGGCCTCGGTCATCGGCGGCGGCGGCCGCTCCGCGCACTGGGTGCAGACGCTGGCCGACGTGCTGGCGATCCCGCTGCACCAAGTGGCCGAAAGCGAGCACGGCGGCGCAGTCGGCGCAGCCCGCCTGGCGCGCATGGCCGCCGGCGGCGGCGGCCTGGAAGTGGCCCGCGCACCGCGCCGCCTGCGCAGTTTCGAACCGCGGCCCGAAGCGGCGCGCCGCCACGCCGACCACCACCCCCGCTGGCAGCGCCTGCACGCCCACGCGCGCGACTTCGCCTGAGCCCGCTCCCGCACAAAGCCAAGAGGAAGAGAACCCACCATGCTGCAGAAGACCCGCAACGCCGCCACCCGCAGCGGCTACTTCACGCTCCAGGAACCGGTGCGCTTCGCCGGCCCGCGTTTCAAGCCCACCGCCAAGCGGCCCCTGGGCTACCGCTGGTACGAGCCTGACCGCCTGGTGCTGGGCAAGCGCATGGAAGAGCAGCTGCGCTTTGCGGTGTGCTACTGGCACAGCTTCGTCTGGCCCGGCCTGGACCCCTTTGGCGGCGACACCTTCCAGCGCCCCTGGCATGCCGCGGGCGGCGATGCGATGCAGCAGGCGCTGATGAAGGCCGACGTCGCCTTCGACCTCTTCACGCTGCTGAACGCCCCCTTCTTCACCTTCCACGACCGCGACATCGCGCCCGAGGGCGCCACGCTGGCCGAGAGCAACGCCAACGTGCGCAGGATCGGCGAGGTCTTCGCGCGCAAGATGGAAGAGACGGGCGTGAAGCTGCTGTGGGGCACCGCCAACCTGTTCTCCAACCGCCGCTTCATGGCCGGCGCCGCCACCAACCCCGACCCCGAGGTGTTCGCCTATGCCGCCGCACAGGTGAAGAACGTGCTGGAGCTGACGCACGAACTGGGCGGCGCCAACTACGTGCTGTGGGGCGGGCGCGAAGGCTACGAGACGCTGCTCAACACCGACATGAAGCGCGAGCTGGACCAGCTTGGCCGCTTTCTGCAGCTGGTGGTGGCGCACAAGCACAAGATCGGCTTCAAGGGCGCGATCCTCATCGAGCCCAAGCCGGCCGAGCCCACCAAGCACCAGTACGACTACGACACCGCCACCGTGTACGGCTTCCTCAAGCGCTACGGGCTGGAAAAGGAGGTGGCAGTCAACATCGAGCAGAACCATGCGCTGCTGGCCGGCCACAGCTTCGAGCACGAGATCGTCACGGCGCAGGCGCTGGGCATCTTCGGCTCGATCGACATGAACCGCGGCGACGAGCTGCTCGGCTGGGACACCGACCAGTTCCCCAACAACCTGCCGCAGATGGCGCTGGCGCTCTACCACATCGTCAAGGGCGGCGGTTTCACCTCCGGCGGGCTGAACTTCGACGCCAAGATCCGCCGCCAGTCGATCGACCCCGACGACCTGATCATCGGCCATGCCGGTGCGATGGACCTGTGCGCGCGCGCGCTGCTGGTGGCCGAGCGCATGATCGCCGATGGCGCGCTCGACGCCTTCGTCGAGGACCGCTACGCCGGCTGGACCGGCAGCCTGGGCCGCGCAATCCTGGGCGGCAAGCGCTCGCTCGACGACCTGGCGAACTGGGTGCACAAGACCAGCTGCGAGCCCCAGCCGCGCTCAGGGCGGCAGGAGCAGCTGGAGGCCCTGGTCAACAGCTACCTGTGAGCCCCGGCGCTGCGCCTGCGGCCCGCGCGGCGTGCGCGCGGATGAAGTCGCGATAGGCCAGCGCCGAATCCTTGGCGCGCCGCTGGAAGGTCTGGAAATCCACATGCAGCAGGCCGAAGCGCTGGGTCAGGCCGCGGCCCCACTCGAAGTTGTCCATCAGGCTCCAGGCGAAGTACGCGTCCAGCGGCACGCCCTCGCGCAGCGCCTGCGCACAGGCCTGCAAGTGCCCGGCCAGGTAGCGTGTGCGCGCCGGGTCCTGCACGCGGCCGTCGGCGTCGAGACCATCGGGCTCGGCGGCGCCGTTCTCGGCCACGAACATCGCCTTGGGCCCGTATTCGCGGTGGATGCGGCGCAGCATGTGAAGCAGCCCCTCGGGCCAGTCTTCCCAGCCCATCGTCGAATAGTGCGCGCCGGGCACCGGCACCTCGCGGGCCTGCGGGTGCGGGCGCGTGGGGTCGTGGCACACGTGGCCGCGGGTGTAGTAGTTCAGGCCCAGATGGTCCAGCGGCTGCGCGATCTGCGCCAGGTCGCCCGGCTGCACGACCGGCATGCTGGCGGCCAGCTCGCCGGCGATGTCGTCCGGATAGGCGCCCCGGAACAGCGGGTCGAGGAACCAGCGGTTGAACACGCCGTCGGCACGGCGCACCGCCTCGGCGTGCTCCGGGCCGGGCGCGGCGGCGGTGTAGGGCTTGACGTCCAGGACGATGCCCAGCGACGCGCCGGGCCGCTCGGCGCGCATCGCCTGCATGGCCTGACCATGCGCCAGCAGCAGATGGTGCGCGGCCGCCAACGTGGCACGCAAATCCTGCAGGCCGGGCGCGTGGCGCCCCTCCAGGTGGCCGACCCAGGCCGCGCAGCGGGGTTCGTTCAGCGTGGACCAGCGCGCCACGCGGTCGCCCAGCCGCCGCATCGCCACCGCGGCGTAGTCGGCAAAGGCTTCGGCCGTGGCGCGTGTCTGCCAACCGCCCGCGTCGGCCAGCGGCTGCGGCAGGTCCCAGTGGTAGAGCGTGATGCACGGCGCGATGCCGCGCGCCAGCAGCGCATCGACCAGGCGCTCGTAGAAATCCAGCCCGGCCGGGTTCAGCCGGCCGCGCCCGGCCGGCAGCACGCGTGGCCAGGCGATCGAGAAGCGGTAGCCGCGCAGGCCCAGGCGTTCCATCCAGTCCAGGTCTTCGGGCCAGCGGTGGTAGTGGTCGCAGGCCTGGTCGCCGGTGCTGCCGTCGGCAATGCGGCCGGGGGTGTGCGCGAAGCTGTCCCACCAGCTGGGTCCGCGGCCGTCGGCGGCGACGGCACCCTCGATCTGGTAGGCCGACGTTGCGGCGCCAAAGACAAAGCGGGGCGGAAAGTCGCCGGCATCGGGGAAGCTGCTCATTGCGCAAGTGTCCCTGCGCTTGATATCGTTTTCAAGCCGGTGATGTCCCGGAGTCCCGATGGGTGGACGCAAGCTTGCCGTGCCGCCTGTGCGGTGCGGCCTCAACCGCGATGACGACCTCTGCCTTTCTTCCCAACCGCCGCCATGCCCTGGCGGCCACCGGCGCGCTGCTGACGGCCGGCGCGGTGCGTGGCCAGACCGGCGCGCAGACGCTCACCGTGGCCTCGTTCCCGTCGTTCGACGATGCCGTCAAGACCGCGGTGCCGCTGTACCGGAAGGCCGCGCCGAACATCACGCTGAAGCTGGCCAGCCTGGCCTACGCCGACCACCACTCGGCGGCGATCACCGCGCTGGCCACCGGCGCCGGCCTGCCCGACGTGCTGGCCATCGAGCACTTCTACCTCGGGCGGCTGATCGCCTCCGGCGGGCTGGAAGACCTGTCCAGGCCGCCCTACGACGCCATGCGCTTCAAGGGGCAGATCGTGCCCTTCGCACTGGCCCAGGGCACGCGGCGCGACGGCGTGCTGGCCGCGATGCCGGTCGACCTGGGGCCCGGCACGCTGTTCTACCGCCAGGACATCCTGGCCAAGGCCGGCGTCAGCGAGGCGCAGCTCACGCAAAGCTGGGCCTCATACATCGACGCCGGCCGGCAGATCAAGGCGCGCACCGGTGCGCTGCTGGTGCCCAACGCGAACACGCTGCTGCACACCATCATCCGCACCGATGTGCCGCCGGGCGAGGGCATCTACTTCGACGACAACGACAAGCCGCTGATCAACACGCCGCGCTTCGAGAAGGCATTCACGCTGGCGCGCGAGGTGCGCCGGCACCAGCTTGACGGCAACTTCACCCGCTTCGCCAACGAGTGGGCCGAGGGCTTCAAGCGCGGCGCCTACGCCACCGAGATGAGCGGCGCCTGGCTTGGTGGCCACCTGTCCACCTATCTGGCACCGCAGAGCAAGGGCCTGTGGCGGGCCGCCCAGCTGCCGGCGGGGGCCTACGCGTCCTGGGGCGGCTCGTTCTACGGCATCCCGAAGCGGCTGCCCGATGAGCGCAAGCGGCTGGCCTGGGACTTCATCCGCTTCATGGCCACCAACCGGGAGATGCAGCTCGCGGCGTACAAGCACCTGGACGCCTACCCGGCGCTGATCCAGGCGGCCGAGGACCCCTTCATCGAGCAGCCGATCGAGTACCTGGGCGGGCAGAAGGCGCGTGTGCTGTGGCGCGCCGCCGCGGCCAAGATCGCGCCGCTGGCGGTGAACCGGCTCGATTCCGTCGGCGAAGACGTGGTGCTGAAGGAGCTGGACCTGGTGATGGCCGGCGGCAAGGACATCCGCCGCGCGCTGGCCGACGGCCAGCGCCAGCTCGAGCGCCGCGTGAGGCGCTGAGCCATGCGCCTGTCGCGGCGCTGGGCGCCGTACCTCTTCATCAGCCCGTTCTTCGTGCTGTTCGCGGCCTTCGGGCTGTTCCCGCTGCTGTTCTCGGGCTATGTGTCCTTCTTCCGCTGGGATGCGGTGGACGGCCTGGCCACGCTGCAGTGGGAAGGCTGGGGCAACTACCGCTACGTGCTGCAGCTCGAGGACGTGGACTGGGCCCAGATTGGCACCGCCGCGTTCTGGCACGACCTGTACGGCCGCCCGTTCTGGCGTGCGCTGTGGAACACCCTGTGGATCGGGCTGGTCGCCGGCGTGCCGCAGCACCTGGTGGCCATTCCGCTGGCGTTCTACATCCACACCCGGCTGGGGCGGCTGCGCAACATGGTGCTGGCGGTGTACTTCCTGCCGTTCATCACCAACATGGTGGCGGTGGCCCTGGTGTTCGAGGCGCTGTTCTCGCCCAACTTCGGGATGATCAACACCGTGCTCACCACGCTGGGCGGCTGGCAGCTGGGCGGCTGGGCCCCGCTGGGCTGGCTGTTCCCCGCCACGCCGGTGGACTGGAAGCACCCCGACCATGTGCCCTCGGTCGTGGCCTTTGTCGTGTGGTGGCGCTTCGTGGGCTGGAACACGGTGCTGTACGTGGCCGCGCTGCAGACCCTGCCGCACGACGTCTACGAAGCCGCACGCGTGGACGGCGTGAGCAGCTGGCAGCAGTTGCGCCACATCACGCTGCCGCTGCTGCGGCCGATGATGTTCTTCGCCATCACGCTCACCCTCATCGGCAGCCTGCAGCTGTTCGAGGAGCCCTATGTGCTGACGCGCACCACCGGCGGCAGCGGGCAGGTGGCCGAGACCGGCGCGATGTACCTGCTGCGCACCGCGATGATCGACGGCGACTTCGGTTCGGCCTCGGCCATCGCGTGGCTGATGTTCGTCATCGTCGCGCTGCTCACCTGGATCAACCATCGTGTCTTCAAACCCAAGGACTGAGGCCATGCGTGCCGCGCCGCGCTGGTTTGGCGGTGCCTGCATCGCGGCCGGCGCGCTGATCATGCTGATGCCGTTCTGGTACATGCTGGTCTTCGCGACGCACACCAACGACCAGATCCTCTCGGTGCCGCCGCCCTCGTGGTTCGGCGACCAGCTGCTGGCCAACCTTGCCGACCTCATCGGGCGCCGGCCGCACTTCTGGCGTTCGCTGTGGCTGTCGCTGTGGATCGCCGCCGCGCTGGCGCTGCTGAACCTGTTCTTCTGTTCGCTGGCCGGCTATGCGTTCGCGATGTACAGCTTTCGCGGGCGCGAGCCGCTGTTCGCCTTCGTGCTGGCGACGATGCTGCTGCCGGCCTTCGTCGGCATGGTGCCCACGATCCTGTTGATGCAGTCCATCGGCTGGATCGACCAGGCACGCGCGCTGATCGTGCCCGGCGCCTGCGGGGCCCTGGGCATCTTCATGATGCGGCAGTACATCCAGAGCTCGATTCCGCACGAGCTGATCGAGGCCGCTCGGCTGGACGGTTGCGGCGAGTTCAGCATCTACTGGCGCGTGGTGCTGCCGTTGCTGGGGCCGGCGCTGGGCACGCTGGGGCTGGTGACCTTCATCGGCAGCTACAACAACTTCGTCGGCGCGCTGCTGGTGCTGCGCGACCAGCAGCACTACACGGTGCCGCTGGTGCTGCGCTCGCTGCAGGGCACCACCGGCGTCACGGTCAGCGCGCTGAGCGCCGGCGCTGCGGTCACGGTGCTGCCGCTGCTGGTGCTGTTCGCGCTGTTCTCGCGCCGCCTGATCGACGGTTTGACCGCCGGCGCCGTGAAGGGCTGACGCTCAACGCCGCGCGGCCGGCTTGCGCGGCGCCTGCGTGGTGCCGCGCACCGCCAGCGACAGCGGCGGCAGCTCGGGGTCGGGCTGCGGCTGACCGGCCAGCGAGGCCAGCACCGCCTTGGCGGCGGCACGGCCCATCTCGCGCATCGACTGGTGGACGGTTGTCACCGGCGGCGTCATGTACAGGCATTGCGGCAGGTCGTCGAAGCCCACCAGCGACACATCTTGCGGCACCGCCAGGCCGTGCTCATGCAGCACCAGGCGCGCGCCCCACAGTGTCTGGTCGTTGGCACAGAAGATGGCGGTGAACGGCAGGCCCGAGGCCAGCAACTGCTCGGTGGCGCGCATGCCGCCGGTTTCGAGGTAGTCGCCGGTCACGATCAGCCGCGGGTCCAGCGACAGGCCGGCATCGCGGTGGGCGCGCATGAAGCCATCGCGGCGGTCCACCGCATCGGCATGGTTCAGCGGGCCGGTGATGTGCGCGATCTGGCGGTGGCCCAGCTCGATCAGGTGGCGCGTGGCCATCACCGCCCCCTCGACCTGATCGAGGTGGAACGAGAACACGTTCGGCGCGACCAACCGACGGCCAGTGACGGCGATCGGCAGCTGCTGCGCCATCTCGATGATCTGCGCGTCCTGCAGCATGCCGCCCAGGATGATCATCGCGTCCACGCGGCGCGCCATCAGCAGCCGCGCGCGGTCGAACTCCTCCTGCGGGTTCCAGTGGCCGGGCACCAGCAGCGGCGCGTAGCCGCTGCCCTGCAGACCGATCTCGATGCCGATGCTGCCGGAGGTGAAGTACGGGCTTTCCAGATCCTGCGTCAGCACCCCGATGGAGGCCGTGCTGCCGCTGCGCAGGCTGCGCGCCGACAGGTTGGGCCGGAAGCTCAGCTTCTTGATCGCGGCCTCGACCGCCTCGCGCTTGTCCGCGGCCACGCGCGCGCTGCCATTGAGGATGCGCGAAACGGTGCTGACCGACACCCCTGCCAGCCGCGCCACATCCGTCACCGTGGCCGGGGAGCTTGTCGCAAACGGCGTTGCGTTGGTGTTCATCGCTGAAGTTTCGCTCAAGGGCGGACAGGCCGCCGCCATCGGCAACCAGGGCGGGCCCTGGGGCATACCCGTAGCAGCGGTCAACGCCGATTGACCGCCGGCCCGCGCCCGTGGAAGACTCCGCCGTGAAAACGATATCAGATTTCATGGCCAACATCGCAACACCAGCCTCTTCACAGGGTCCCATGCACGCCTTGTCGCCTGCCGCGGTCGAGCATCTGAAGAACGGTTTCACGTGGGGCGTGGCAACCGCGGCCTACCAGATCGAAGGCGCCGCGGCCGAAGACGGCCGTGGCCCGTCCATCTGGGACACCTTCGCCCACACGCCCGGCAAGACCAGGAACGGCGAGTCGGGCGATGTGGCCTGCGACCACTATCACCGCTGGCGTGACGACGTCGCGCTGATCGCCGGCCTCGGCGTGGACGCCTACCGCTTCTCGATCTCGTGGCCCCGCGTGCAGCCGCTCGGGCAGGGCGACTGGAACGCGCCGGGCCTGGACTTCTACGACCGGCTGGTGGACGCGCTGCTCGCGCGCGGCATCCAGCCGCATGCCACGCTGTACCACTGGGATCTGCCGCAGGCGCTGCAGGACCGCGGCGGCTGGGCCTCGCGCGAGACGGCGCTGCGCTTCGCGGACTATGCGGCCACCATGGGCCGGCGCCTGGGCGACCGGCTGAAGTCGCTGGCCACCCACAACGAGCCCTGGTGCACCGCGGTGCTCGGCCACCAGATCGGCAAGTTCGCGCCCGGCCTGCAGGACGCGCAGCTGACGGCCCAGGTCTCGCACCACCTGCTGCTGTCGCACGGCTTGGCGCTGCGTGCGATGCGCGACATCGGCGTGCGCTGCCCGCTGGGCATCGTGCTGAACCAGTCCAGCGTGACCCCGGCCGAAGACACCGAGGCCGACCGCGCGCTTGCCCTCACCGAGTACAACCGCTTCGTGCGCTGGTACATGGACCCGCTGTTCCTCGGGCGATACCCCGATGACCCCGCCATCGTGCACCGGCCGCAGGTGCACGATGGCGATCTGGCCTGCATTGCCGCGCCGCTGGATTTCCTGGGCATCAACTACTACACGCGCATCTGGGCCAGCGCGGCGCAGCCACCCAGGCCGATGCCGTGCGC
>CAYPDO010000033.1:0-16973 GCA_964409495.1 uncultured Bordetella sp. | reverse complement strand
AGCTCGAACTGGTCGACGAGCCCTTCTGCCCGGCGCAGCTGGTGGAGCAGGCCACGCTGCTGTTCGCGCCGCAGGCGGCCAGCAAGGGCCTGGCCCTGGTGTGCCGGCTGGGGCCGGGCGTGCCCGACTTCGTGCGCGGCGACGGCCACCGCGTGCGCCAGATCCTCACCAACTTCCTGAACAACGCGATCAAGTTCACCGACAGCGGACAGATCGTCATCGCGCTTGAATCGGTGCCCGCCGACGCCGGCCAGGGCCGCAGCTGGCGCCTGGCGGTCAGCGATTCGGGCATCGGCGTGCCACCGGCGGCGCAGGCCCGGCTGTTCCAGCGCTTCATGCAGGCCGACAACACCACCACGCGCCTGTACGGCGGCACCGGCCTGGGCCTGGTGATCTGCCGCGAACTGGCCGACCGCATGGGCGGCCAGGTGGGCCTGGCCAGCACCCCGGGCCAGGGCAGCAGCTTCTGGGTGATGCTGCCCGAGCGCGCCTGCGAGGCCCCGCCGGCGACCAGCGCACCGCCCACCGGCCGCGTGCCGGCCGGCACCCGCGTGCTGCTCGGCCTGCGCCACGACGCCACCCGCGCCGCGCTGGCCGAGCTGCTGGCGGCCACCGGCGCCCAGGTGCGCGAAGCCGCCGACGAGGCCGCGCTGCAGGCGGCGCTGGCCGAGGCGCCGCAGGCCTACGGCCTGGTGTTCATCGACAGCCTGCTGCCGGCCGCCGGCACGGCCGCGCGCCTGCAGGCGCTGCGCCAGCGCTGCGGCCCGGCCACGCGCCTGATCACCCTGGTGCCGCTGCACACCGGCGGCGATGTGGCGCTGGACGAGCGCGATGCCGACGGCGTGCTGGTGCGCCCGGTCACGCGCAGCGCACTGGCGGCGCTGCTCGAGCGCCTGTTCACGCCGCGGCGCACGCGCCAGGACGGGCCGCAGGCCGCGGCCGCGCCGGCCCAGCCGCTGCGCTTTGACGCCCGCGTGCTGCTGGTGGAGGACGCGCCGCTGAACCGCGAGATCGCCACCGCGCTGCTGCAGGGCCTGGGCTGCCAGGTCACCACCGCCGAGAACGGCCAGCAGGCCGTGGCCCGGGTGGCCGAGGCGCCGCGCTTCGACCTGGTGCTGATGGACTGCCAGATGCCCGAGATGGACGGCTACGAGGCCACCCGCGTGATCCGCGAGCGCGAGGCCGCGGCGCGGGCCGCGGGCGACACCACGCCGCCGCTGGACATCGTGGCGCTCACCGCCAATGCGCTGTCGGGCGACCGCGAGGCCTGTCTGGCCGCCGGCATGAGCGACTACCTGGCCAAGCCCGTCACCGCGGCCCGCCTGGCCGAGATGCTGGCGCGCCACCTGACCCCCAGCGCCACGGCCACGCCGGCCAAGCCGCTGGCGGCTGCGGCGCCGCCCGCGGCCGGTGCGCCGGCGGCCGCAGCGTCTGCAGCGGCCACGCAGCCGCTGCTGTTCGATCCGCAGGTGCTGGCCGCGCTGCCGATGGTGGCCGACGGCTCCGATCCCGGCTTCATGGTCCATGTGCTGGGCGCCTTCCTGCGCGACAGCCAGCAGACGCTGGACCACTGGACGTCGGCGCTGGCCGGTGGCGATGCCAAGGCCGCGCTGCGCGGCATCCACACGCTCAAGTCCACCAGCGCGCAGGTGGGCGCGCTGGCGCTGTCGGCGCTGGCCGCCGAGGGCGAGCTGCGCCTGCGTGGCGGCCAGGCGCTCGAGCCCGGCTGGCACGCGCGCCTGGCCCAGGCCCAGGCGCACACGCTGGGCGCCATCGAGGCCTATCTGGCACAGTCCGGCGCGGGCCCGGCGGCCACAACGCAGCGCAGGCCGACATGAACACCGCGGTCAAGCCCTCCGGCGCGCCGGGCTGGCCCGCCGCCGCCGTTGATGACGATGTCAGCGACAGCGCGCTGCTGCGCCGCGCCTACGAGCGCCTGCCGCTCAGCCTGGGCCTGTCGCTGCTGGCCATGCTGGTGTTCATGGGCCTGATGCGGCCGCACTTCTCCCGCCACACCTTCCTGGCCTGGAGCGCGCTGATGGTGCTGGCCGTGCTGCTGCGCGGCGCCAGCTGGCTGGCCTACCGCCGGCGCGCCTGGCCGGCCGGCGCGCCGGCGCCGGCGCGCTGGCGCCAGGCCTTCGCGCTGGGCGCGCTGGCCTCGGCGCTGTGCTGGTCGTTCGGGCCCACGCTGCTGCTGGCCCAGCCCTGGGCGCCGGGCAGCACGCTGATGGTGGGCGCGCTGCTGATCGTGTGCGCGGCCGCGCTGCCGGCCATGGCGGCGCAGCCGCAGGCGCTGCAGCTGTTCCTGCTGGGCACGCTGGCGCCGCCGGCGCTGGCCGCCGGCCTGGGCCAGGGCGGCGATGCGGCGCGGGTGCTGGCGCTGCTGCTGGGCTTCGGCCTGGCGGTGCTGCTGCTGTCGGCGCAGCGCGTGGGCGGCGGCATGGCCGCGCTCTACCGCACCCAGGCCGAGCTGCGCCTGGCCGCCGCCCAGTCTCAGGCCATGCGCGAGCGCGCCGAGGGCGCCTCGCTGGCCAAGACCCGCTTCCTGGCCAATATGAGCCACGAGCTGCGCACGCCGCTCAATGCCGTGATCGGCGCCGCCCAGCTGCTGCGCGCCGAGGCGGTGGATCGCGAGCGCCAGGCCCAGCTGGTCGAGGCCATCCAGCAGGGCGGTCGCAACCTGCTGGGCCTGATCGAGAACATCCTCGACCTCTCGCGCATCGAGGCCGGCGAGCTGCCGCTGCACGAGGCCGATTTCCATCTGGTGGAGTGCGTGGATGCGGCACTGTCCACCGCCGCGCTGGCGGCGCGCGCCAAGGGCCTGGCGCTGGCCTGCGTGGTCGACCCGGCGCTGCCGGCCTGGCGCCACGGCGATGCGGCGCGGCTGCGCCAGGTGCTGCTGAACCTGCTGGGCAATGCCATCAAGTTCACCATGCGCGGCGAGGTGGTGCTGCGGGTGGTGCCGGGCGCGGCCGCCGGCGCGGTGCGTTTCAGCGTGGCCGACACCGGCGTGGGCATTGCCCAGGCCGCCCAGGCCCAGGTGTTCGAGCCCTTCCGCCAGGGCGACGAGGGCGCTGACCGGCGCTTCGGCGGCAGCGGCCTGGGCCTGGCCATCGTGCGCCAGCTGGCGCAGGCCATGGGCGGGCACATCAGCGTGGCCAGCCAGCCCGGCCAAGGTGCCTGCTTCACGCTCGAGCTGCCGCTGCCGGCGGCGCACCAGGCGCCGGCCGAGCCGGCACCGCTGCGCCACCATGTGGCCTATGTCGAACCGCACGCGGCCAGTGCCGAGGCCCTGCAGGCCATGCTGCAGCGCCTGGGCTGCGCGGCGCGGCACTGCCGCGACGGCCACGAGCTGCGCGCCTGGCTGGGCGCGGCGCCCGTGGGCGGCCCGGCGCCCTGGCTGCTGCTGGCCGCCGATGCGCCCGATGCCGACGAACTGCTGGCCGCCGCCATCGACTGGGTGCAGCCCGAGCGCGTGATCGCCATGACCGCCGAGTGCTGCATCGAATCGAGCCAGGCGCGCGACCACCTGCACCTGGCGCGCGAGATCCTCAAGCCGGTGACGCGTGCGGCCCTGGTCAGCCGCATCGGCGCACCGGGCGGCGGCGCCAGCCGCGGCGGCCCCGGCGGCCACCCGCCCGGCGAGGCTGGCGCGACCGCCCCGCCGCTGGCGCTGCTGAGCCAGGGCGAGTTCGAGCGCCTGTGCCATGTGCTGGTGGTGGAGGACGATGCGCTGAACCGCGCCATCGTCGGCGGCCTGCTGCAGCATGCCGGCTGCCGCGTCAGCGAGGCCGCCGACGGCGCGCAGGCCCTGGCCCGGCTGGCCGAGCCCGGCCGCATCGACCTGGTGCTGATGGACTGGCAGATGCCCGGCATGGACGGGCTGGAGGTCACGCGCCGGCTGCGTGCCGGCGCTGCCGGCGCGGCCGGCCGGCGGGTGCCCATCGTGGCCCTCACCGCGAACGCCTTCGGCGAAGACCGCGCCGCCTGCCTGGCCGCCGGCATGAACGACTTTCTCACCAAGCCGGTGCTGGCCACCAGCCTGCTGGCCGCGGTGGCGCGCTGGGCGCCCGGGCCGCTGGCCGCGCCGGCACCCCGGCCGGCGCCACCGGCCGCCGCCGCGCCGGTGGCGCCGGCCGTGCTGTTCGATCCCGCGGTGCTGGCCGCGCTGCCGATGGTGGCCGATGGCTCGGACCCCGGCTATGCACTGGAGCTGCTGGCCATGTTCGACACCGCGGCGGCCGGCGCGCTGCAAGACATCGGCCAGGCGGCCGCGGCCGGCGACGCGCCGCGCCTGCAGCGCCTGGTGCACACGCTCAAGTCCACTGCCGCCAGCGTGGGCGCGCTGGAGCTGTCGGCGCTGGCCGCCGCGGCCGAGGCTGCGCTGCGCCGCGGCCAGCCGGCGCCACCTTCGCTGCCGGCGCAGCTCGAGGCCGCGCGGCAACGGCTGCAACCGCTGCTGCAGGCCTACCGTGCCGAGCAGGGCGCCGCGGCCGCCAGCCTGCCGGCGGAGCCCGCACCATGAACGCCCCTGACCGCCGCTGGCTGGCCCAGGCCGGCCCGTGCCCGGATGCGGCCGGCGCGGCGCCGCAGCCGCAGGCCCCCGCGGCGCCCGGCGCCGGTGCCGTGCCGGGCCGCCGTGGCACGCCACGGCTGCTGCTGGTCGACGACGACCCCATGCTGCGCCACATGGCCGCACGCACGCTGCGCCATGCCGGCTTCGAGGTGGTGGATGCCGCCGACGGCGAGGCCTGCCTGGCGGCCTTTGCCGCCCAGGCCTTCGACCTGGTGCTGCTGGACGTGATGCTGCCGGGGCTGGACGGCTTCGAAGTCTGCCAGCGACTGCGCAGCCTGCCGCGCGGCGCGCGCGTGCCGGTGCTGATGCTCACCGGCCTGAACGACACCGGCTCGATCGACCAGGCCTACGGCCATGGCGCCACCGACTTCATCACCAAGCCGATCAACTGGACGCTGCTGTCGCACCGCGTGCGCTACGCGCTGCGGGCCGCCGAGTCGGCCGACACGCTGCGCCTGGGCCGCGAGCGCCTGGCGCGCGCGCAGCGCCTGGCCGGCATGGGCAGCTGGGTGTTCACGCCCGATGGCCGCGTGGAATGCTCGCCCGAGCTGGCGCGGCTGTACGGTGCCGCCGTGCCCGCCGAGCACAGCTGGTGCACCACGCCCGAGACCCTGCTGCTGCGCGTGCTGCCCACCGAGCGCGACGCCGTGGCCCGTGCCCGCCAGCGCCTGCGCGACGAGGGCTGCCCGTACCAGATCGAGTACCGCATCGAGCGCCTGGACGGCCAGCTGCGCACGCTGCACGAGCAGGCCATGCCGCTGCTCGACGAGGGCGGCCGGCCGCTGGGCGTCGAAGGCATCACGCAGGACATCACCGAGCGCGTGCAGGCCGCGCAGCGCATCCGCCAGCTGGCGCACTACGACGCCGTCACCGGCCTGCCCAACCGCCAGTTCTTCGGCGAGCTGGCCGCCCCGGCGCTCGACCGCGCCTGGCGCCAGGGCCGGCACTGCGCGGTGCTGCATGTCGACCTGGACGACTTCAAGGCCGTCAACGACGCCTTCGGCCGCGTCGGTGGCGACCAGGTGCTGCAGGTGGTGGCCGAGCGCCTGCGGGGCTGGATCCGCGGCTCCGACCTGGCCGCGGCGCCGGCCGCCGATGCCGCCGACGCCGAGTTCGCGCCCGGCGCCGGCGTGGTGGCCCGCGTGGGCGGCAATGCCTTCACGCTGCTGATCGCCGACCTGGACGGCCAGGCGCCGGCGGCGGCGGTGGCGCAGCGACTGCTGCGCGCGGTGGCCCAGCCGATCGCGCTGCCCGGCCCCGAGGCGCCCCCGCCGCTGGTGCTGAGCGCCGGCATCGGCATTGCGCTGTATCCCGGCGACGCCCCCGACCTGGCCGGCCTGACGCGCTGCGCCGAGCAGGCGGCCTACGCGGCCAAGGCGCGCGGCCGCGGCCAGCTGCGCTTCTTCGACGAGACCATCGACGCACAGGCCGCGCGCCGCCTGCGCGTGGAAACCGAGCTGCGCCGCGCCATCGCCGACGGCGAGCTGTGCCTGCACTACCAGCCCAAGCTGGTGTTCGATGCCGACACCGACACCCGTCCGCGCATCGCCGGCGCCGAGGCGCTGGTGCGCTGGCAGCACCCCGAGCGTGGCCTGGTGCCGCCGGGCGAGTTCATCGCGCTGGCCGAGGAGACCGGGCTCATCGGCCCGCTCACCGACTGGGTGCTGGCCGAGGCCTGCCGCCAGCTGGCCGCCTGGCGCCAGGCCGGGCTGCCGGCGCTGACGCTGGCCGTCAACCTCTCGGCGCCCAGCTTTGCCGACCCCGCGCTCGACGAACGCCTGGCCGCGCTGCTGGCCCGGCACGGCCTGGCCCCCGGCTGCCTGGTGCTGGAGGTGACCGAGAGCCTGCTGATGCGCGAGCCCGAGGCCACCGCGGCACGGCTGGCCGCGCTGCGTGCGCGTGGCTTCGCGCTGTCGCTCGACGACTTCGGCACCGGCTATTCCTCGCTCAGCTACCTCAAGCGCTTTCCGATCGACGAGCTGAAGATCGACCGCAGCTTCGTCATCGACGCCGCACGCGGCGGGCGCGACAGCGCGCTGGCCAAGGCCATCATCGCGCTGGGCCGCGACCTGGGCCTGCGCGTGGTGGCCGAGGGCGTGGAGACGGCCGAGCAGGCCGCCTTCCTGCGCCGCCACGGCTGCCTGTGGCACCAGGGCTGGCTGTATGCGCGGGCGCTGCCGGCCGAGGCCTTTGCGGCACTGCTGGCGCAAGGCCTGCCGGCGGCCTGACCGCGGATTGACGGCCATTTGCGCGCCGCCGCCGTGGCTGATCGCGGCATGGCCGCGCGCCACGGCTGCCTACAGTGCCGCAGCCGAGGTTCCGCCCATCCGCCGCCCCAACCATGCGCACCAACCTGCCCGTCACCCAGCGCGAGCTGCCGTTTCCGGCCGGCGAACTGCTGGTCTCCACCACCGATGTGCAGGGCCGCATCACGCACTGCAACCGCGCCTTCGTCGAGGTCAGCGGCTACGGCTACGACGAGCTGCTGGGCCAGCCGCACAACCTGATCCGCCACCCCGACATGCCGGCCGAGGCCTTCAAGGACATGTGGGCCACCATCGGCCGTGGCCGGCCCTGGACCGGCGTGGTGAAAAACCGCTGCAAGAACGGCGACCACTACTGGGTGGAGGCCAATGTCACCCCGATCCTGGCCAACGGCAAGCCCGAGGCCTACATGTCGGTGCGGCGCCAGCCCACGCGCGAGCAGGTGCGCGAGGCCGAGGCGCTGTATGCGCGCATGGCCGCCGAGCGCGCGCGCGGCCGTGCCACCTTCAAGCTGCATGCCGGGCGGGTGCGCCTGCTGGGCTGGCGCGATCTGCCGGGCCGCGTGCACCGCCTGAGCGTCAGCGGCCGGCTGGCGCTGGGCCTGGGCGGCATGCTGGCCGCCACGCTGGCCGCCGGCGCCGGCCTGGGCGGGTGGGCCGCCGCCGTGGTGGCGCTGCTGGGTGCTGCCGGCGTGACGGCCTGGTTCCACGCCAGCGTGCAGCGCCGGCTGGATGACGTGGAACGTTTTGCCAACGACCTCTCGGCCTGCAACCTGCGCAGCGGCATCGCGCTGGTGCACCCGCATCCGCTGAGCGGCCTGGTGCGCGCACTGGCGCAGATCCAGATCAACCTGCAGGCGGTGATCGGCGACGCGCGCCAGGAGGTGGACGGCACCACCGCCTCCACCGCCGAGATCAGCCGCGGCGCGGCCGATCTGGCGCAGCGCACCAGCGCCCAGGCCGAGGCGCTGCAGCGCACCGCCGCCTCGATGGAGCAGATGGCCGCCACCGTGCGCCAGACCGCCGCCACCGCCGGCGACGTGGCGCGCCAGAGCGAGCACACGGCGCAGGCCGCGGCCGCCGGCGGCCAGGCCATGGCCGGCGTGGAGGGCGCCATCCGCACCATCGAGCAGCACTCGAAATCGGTGGCCGAGATCGTGCAGGTGATCGAGGGCATCGCCTTTCGCACCAACCTGCTGGCGCTGAACGCCGCGGTGGAGGCCGCGCGCGCCGGCGAGCAGGGCCGTGGTTTTGCCGTGGTGGCCGGCGAGGTGCGCGCGCTGGCCCAGCGCAGCGCCGACGCGGCGCGCGAGATCCGCACGCTGATCCACCGCTCGGTGGCCGAGGTGGCCGACGGCACGCGCCGTGTGGTGGATGCCCACCAGACCATCGGCCGCACGGTGGACGAGGTGCACCGCGTGGGCGCGCTGATCCACGACATCACGCGGGCCGCGTCCGAGCAATCGCAGGGCATCGGCGAGGTCAACGCCGCCGTCAACGAGCTCGACCACATGACCCAGGCCAACGCCAGCCTGGTGCGGCAGACCGTCTCGGCGGTGGAGATGCTGCACAAGCGCAGCGCCACGCTGGAGCGCACGGTGCACGTGTTCCGTACTTGACATGGCGCACCCGGCCCCGCGGGTACGCGGGTCCACCCGCCGGGCGGGTGCGCGGCCCGCTTGGGAGCGGCCCGGCGCTGGGCCGCGTGGCGGCACCCGGCCGCATCCCATAATCGGCGAATGACTCTCACCGAGCTGCGCTACATCGTCGCCGTTGCCCGCGAGAAGCACTTCGGCCGCGCCGCCGAGGCCTGCTTCGTCAGCCAGCCCACGCTGAGCGTGGCGATCAAGAAGCTCGAGGAGGAGCTCGACGTCAAGCTGTTCGAGCGCGGCGGGGCCGAAGTCAGCGTCACGCCGCTGGGCGACGAGATCGTGCGCCAGGCGCAGCAGGTGCTGGAGCAGGCGCAGGCCATCAAGGAGATCGCCAAGCGCGGCAAGAACCCGCTGGCCGGGCCGCTGCGCCTGGGCATCATCTACACCATCGGGCCCTACCTGCTGCCCGAGCTGGTCAAGCACGCCATCGCGCAGACGCCGCAGATGCCGCTGATGCTGCAGGAGAACTTCACCGTCAAGCTGCTGGAGATGCTGCGCACCGGCGAGCTCGACTGCGCCATCATGGCCGAGCCCTTTCCCGACACCGGCCTGGCGGTGGCGCCGCTGTACGACGAACCCTTCATGGTGGCCGTGCCGCTGGCCCACCCGCTGGCCCGGCGCAGCGAGATCACGGCCGAGGAGCTCAAGCGCGAGACCATGCTGCTGCTGGGCACCGGCCACTGCTTTCGCGACCAGGTGCTCGAGGTGTGCCCCGAGTTCGCGCGCTTTTCCAGCCAGACCGAGGGCATCCGCAAGAGCTTCGAGGGCAGCTCGCTGGAGACCATCAAGCACATGGTGGCCTCGGGCATGGGCATCACCGTGGTGCCGGTGCTCAGCGTGCCCAAGGAGCCCTCGGAACACGTGCGCTACATCCCGTTCACGCCACCGGCGCCCACGCGCCGCGTGGTGCTGGCCTGGCGCCGCAGCTTTCCGCGCTACGAGGCCATCGCGGCACTGCGCAACGCGGTGTATGCGTGCCGGCTGGGTGGGGTGACGCTGCTGTCTTGAGTGCCGGCCCGGCCGCCGGCGGCGATCGGCGGGGGCGGCAAACGATCCAAAGGAGACCTTCGCTCCCCTGATCTCGGCGCTCCGAAGCGGACGGCTGGACCCGCAAACAGGCACTCTCTGTCGGCCACCAGACCGGCGCTGGTTACAGTGCTCTCACTCCTGTTTGCGTCGACCAGGTCGGCATAGTGGCCTGAAATGCCGACTCGATGGCTCAGGCTGAACGTCAGGGAGGCGGTGTCGCCTTTGAAAGTGCCAGTTTCGCTTCTTGGCGATAGGCAAATAGAGGTGCCAAGGGTGCTGCGGCAATAGCCGCTCCGGCTCGCGGTGGACGCCCAGAATATTCGCGGTTCGCGTGGGGCAGGCCTCGCTCGTCAGAGCGCTGTTGGTTTTCAGACTGATCCAAATGGCCTTTGCCTGTCCAGTCATCCCGACGGCCAGAGCAATTGCGGATCAGATCAACACAATCGGAGAGTCGCCGGGTATGGCCTGCGGGCACGGTCGGCGTCTGAGGGGTCATCAGCCCAGTGAAGCTGTCGCAGGCACTTCCGAGCCAAGTATGGCTTGGGCCTGGGCCCAGTCGGACAGGCCCGCGGGGTCGCGCAGCGTGCTACAGGCTTTGACGATGTCGGTGCGGGCCGAATCGGTAGCGCCAGCCTCGTCCACCACGGCAGGCCACGCCGCCTGGCGTCTCCAGGCCCAACGCCGCAGAGCCAGGCGCAGTTGCATCAGCCGGTTGCCTTGCGCCTGCGCCAGTTGGAACCCTTCTGCCCAGGCGGCATCCACCACAGCGGCATTGGCACCTTCCAGCGACAGTACGCCAGCCCGGGCAGCGCACTGCAGCGGCCGCAACGAGTCCGGCACGCCCGACGGCAGGGCCTGCACCGCCTGCAGGTGACGGCGTGCATCGGCGACCAGGCCGCGTTGGCACAGGCTTTCGATCACGAACAGGCTCAGAGATGTCACGCCCCAGCAGTCACCGGTGCGCTGCATCGCGGCCAGCCCGTCGTCTAGGTCGGGCGGCGCAGTGGCTTCCTGGCCCAGGCTCCACAAGGCCGTGCGGGCATAGCGGCTGTAGTAGTCCAGCGCATGTTGCTCGGCCAAGGCCAGCACCTCTTCGAAGATGGCCCGCGCGGCATCGGGCCGGCCCAGCACCCGCCACAGGTCGGCGACGTGGTGCAGCGTCTGGATGCGGTCGAAGGGCACGCCGTCGGCGCGCACGCGCCGCTCGGCTTCCTGCATCCGCTGGATGCCCGCGCCCACCTCGCCCTGCAGGCACAACACCCGCCCGAGGTGGAAGGTGGCCATGGTGTGCACGTCGATGAACAACGGCAGGCCCGGCGCCGGTGTGGTGGTCAGCGCCAGTTCGCACTGCTGGCGGGCGCTGGCCAGATTGCCGGCGCCGTATTCAGCCAGGCCGGCATAGGTGCGTGCCATGGCCAGCAGGGCCGGGTGGTGCGCGGCCGCCAGCGCCACCGCGCGCTGGCCCGCGGCGCAGGCTCGCTCCCACTGGCCGCCCAGCACGTTGCCCATGCAGACACCCATCAGCGCGCGCAGTTGCTCCATCGACGTGCCGGCCTGCTCGGCCATCGCCGTGGCGGCCTCGTAGGACTGCATCACCCGGGGGTCTCTCAGGCCGTGACCTGTCATCGTCACCGCGGCCTGGGTCAGGTGCACATAAACCGCGTCGCGGGCCCGCTGCGGCGTATCGGGCAACAAGGCCAGCTGCTGCTGGGCCTGCCGCAGCACCTGCGAAGCCTCTTGGTAGGCAAAACGCTGCGCCGCCACACCGGCGGCCACCTGCAGCACGCGCACGGCATCGGCCGGCAGCGCCGCCGCGACGTAGGCCTCGGCCACCGCATGGGCCACGCTGTGCGGGCTGTCTCGCCAGTGATGTTCCAGGCTGCGGGCCACCCGCTCGTGCAGGGCGCGGCGCTGGCCATCGGGCAACGCATCGGCCAGTGCCTGGCGGTACAGGTCATGGCTGAAGGCGAAGACGCTGACCTCGCGGCCGTCGCTCCAGCGCTGCGGGGCCGCCGCCTGCAGAAAGAATTGCTGGCGTGCCAATGCCGCACAACGCGCTTCGATGTCGAACACCGGCCGCTCGCAGACGGCGGCCAGCAGCGGCACCGCAAACTGCACCCCGATGACGGCCGCCGCCTCCAGCATGCGGCGGGTGTGCGCATCCAGGCCGGCGGCGCGCTCGGTCAGCAGGGCCGCTAGGCGCTGGGGCAGCACGCGGTCCAAAGCGCCGTCATCCGACCGGTCGGCCAGCGCCCAGCTGCCCTCTGCATTGGACAGCCAGCCCAGGTCTTCCAGGTGGTCCAGCATGGCCACCACGAAGAGCGGATTGCCACCGCCCAGCGCCACCAAACGGTGCAGCAGTGTGGGCTGCCAGTCCTGCTGGCCACCGTAACGCCGCTGCAGGTAGGCCGACAGGTCGGCGGCCTGCAGCGGCGGCAGGGCCAGCAGTTCACCACGGCCGGTGGCCGCCTGGCGCTGCACCAGGGCCAGCCAGCTGGCACTGGCCTGGGCTTCGTCCTCGACCGGCGGCCGGCTGCTCGTCAGCAGCAGCAGGCGCGCGGGCGCATGGGCCGCCATCAGCCGGGCCAGCAGGTCGAGCGTGGCATGGTCGGCCCACTGCAGGTCTTCGACCACCAGCAGCAGTGGCTGCAGGGCCGCCACCGCCTCCAGCAGGGCCACACCCTCGCGCACCATGCGCCCGGGGCCGCTACCGCCCAGTTCGCGCTGCAGCCGGGCCAGTTCGCCCGCCTGGTGCAGCCAGGGCAGCTGCAGCAGCCAGCAGGGGGCGTAGCGGCGCAGCAGCGGCACCACCTGGCTGGCCAGCGGGCCGCTGCACAGGTCGCTCAGCAGGCCGAGCGCGGGGCCGAAGGCCTCGCCGTCGCCGCGCAGCGCGACGCACTGGCCGCGCGCAGGCAACCAACCATCGGGTCGGGCGCGCGCCACGAATTGGTCCAGCAGCGCACTCTTGCCGATGCCGGCCTCGCCGCTGAGAGCAACCTGCTGCCGCTGCCCTTCGACGGCCAGTTGGGCGCGCCGGCGAAGCCGGTCCAGCTCGGTCTGGCGGCCGACGAAGTGCGGGCCCGCCGGCGACTGCAGCGTCGACGCAGAGGGCGGGGCCGGTGCGCCCTCGCTGTCCGAGTTCAGGCTGGCCAGCTCGGCGCAGAACCGGTAACCGCGCCGGTGAACAGTCTGAATGATCTGCGGTGCCGCTGGGTTATCGCCCAGCGCCTCCCGCAGTTGAACGACCCGATTGGTCAATGCCTTGGGCGTCACGCTCTGTCCTGGCCAGAGCGCGTCCATCAAGGCCTCGCTGCTGACCAGCACACCAGGCCTTTCCAGCAGGAACACGAGAAGTTGCCATGTCTTCGGTCGCAGCTCGATGACCGTCTGACCGCACCAGAGTTGCTGCCGCACGAGATCGATGCGATGGCGGCCGAATTGCAGCAGGGTTCCATGGACGGGGTGCACGCCCGCGATTTTTCTCTGGCACCCAACGGCCCGGTCATCCCGACCCCACAAGCAAGGGGGAGGTGTTTCCAGAACGGTGCTGTTTCGTGGCGACTTGGGGCTCGCCTGGCGTGTTAAATCATGCGGCCATATCGGGTCCGCCGTGCATTCATTTCACCATTTTCATCCAGAAGCGATTATTCAGGTGGACTCAAACAGATCGGGGCGCATGGTTTCTATGAATTCCTGGACAACACCAGTTCCAAGCCTGTCGCACCGGGTATTTTCTTTGGAGATGACAGCATGTTGAAGCGCAGTTTGACAAGGGCAGCAGGCCTGACGGCGAGCCTCATCGTGGCAGGGGCGGCGCAGGCCGGTGCCGTTTTCAGCTTTTCCTACACATTCTCTGATTCCACCGTGGTGACTGGCAACTTCACCGGTGACGCCAATGGCAATCTGATTTCCAACCTGTCGAACATCAGTGTCTTCGTCAACGGCAACGGATTCACAGCCAACGGCAATCTGTTCGCATCACACTATTTGAACAATACATGGATATCAGGCGGCGGCGTGGCTTCTTTCGACGGGAAAGACAACAATTTTCTGTTCAGTGACGTGGATTATCCGACCAACCCGAACATCAACCATTATCTGTTCTTGATTCCGAACGGCGGGCAGAGTTGGGCCAAATTGGAAACCCAAGTGAGCCTCTCTGACCAAAGCGACGTGTCGTCGCGCTGGAGTGTCTCCCAGGTGTCGCAGCCGCCCGCCAGCGTCCCAGAACCCGGCAGCCTGCTGCTGGTCGCCCTGTCGGGGCTGGCGCTCGGCGCCACGCGCCGCCGCTCGACGATCGCCTGATCCGCGGCCGTCGCCAAGCAAAACGCCCCGGCAGATGCCGGGGCGTTTTGCATTGCAGGGCGGTCGACGCGCGCGCACCTGGCGAATCACCGCGGCAGCGTGCTGCTCCCCATCAGGAAGGCATCCACCTCGCGCGCCGCCTGCCGGCCTTCACGGATCGCCCGGACGACCAGGGACTGACCGCGCCGCATGTCGCCGGCGGCAAACACCTTGTCGACGTTGGTGCGGTAGCCGCCCTCGTCGTTGTGGGCCTTGGCGTTGCCGCGGTTGTCCTTGGCCATGCCGAAAGCGTCGAGCACGCTGGCCACCGGTTTGGTGAAGCCCACCGCCAGCAGCACCAGGTCGGCCTTGTATTCCTTCTCGGTGCCGGGGATCTCGACCAGCTTGCCGTCCTTCATTTCCACATGCACCGTGGTCAGGCTGGTGACCTTGCCCTTGCTGCCGTTGAAGGGCTTTTTGGACACGGCGAACTCAGGCACGCAACCTTCTTCATGGCTGGAGCTGGTGCGCCGCTTGATCAGCCATTAGGGCCACACCAGGGGCTTGTTCTCCTGCTCGGGCGGCTGGGGCATCACCTCGAACTGGGTGACGCTGGCCGCGCCATGGCGGGTGCTGGTGCCCACGCAGTCGCGGCTGATGTCGCCGCCGCCGATCACGATCACGTGCTTGCCGGTGGCCATGATCCGGCCCTTGAGCTTGACGCCGGCCACCACCTTGTTCTGCATCGGCAGAAATTCCATCGCGAAGTGCACACCGTCCAGGTCACGGCGCTGCTCGCCGCCACCGGTCAGGATCACCGCGTGGAACTGGGCCTTCAGTTTGTCTGCGCTGATGATGGTCTTGGCGTCGTTGGTCACCTTGCTGTCGGCGCGGAATGCACCCACCATCACGCCAGTCCTGAACACCGCGCCCTCGACTTCCATCTGGGCGATGCGGCGGTCGATGCGGCTATTCTTCTCGAACACCGTCACGCTGTGGCCGGCGCGCGCAGCGCAGGTTGCTGGTGGTGCCGCAGGGACCGCAGGTGCAAGAGGCGGCCAGCGAAGCCACCGCGGCTGCCGATTGCGAGGTCGACAGCCTTCAGGCGCGGCCGAACCGCATCAGTTGGGCGCGGCTGCTCCAGCGGGTTTTCGACATCGACATGCAGCGCTGCCCGAATTGCGGCGCCGGGGTACCGAAGCTCATCGCGGCCGTCCTCGAGCGGCCGGCGATCGGGAAGGTCATGACGCACCTGGGCCTGGACCCGCAGCCCCTCCCCGAGGGCGGGCGTGTGAGAGCCGGCAACACTGGCGCCACCTGAATCGCGCCGGCCGTCATGAACACCCCATCCGCAGACTGCAGCGCCGAAATGCTGCCGGGCGACGCTGCGCGCCGAGTGGGCGCGGCATTGCCGAAGGAGAGTCAACCCTGAGATCGAGGCCGCAAGTCAAGGCCAGAGGAGCCCCGGGGGCGTGGCGTGGCGGCCCGATTGGGCACCTCTGCAACGATCTTGCTGCAGCGGATATCCCGTCCTGCTGGGTCGCGGCCTCGTCGTCGGGCGGGATCAGGCTGCCCCAACCGGCCATTGCTGAATGACTGCTGATGGCCGATTCCAGCCCAAGACCCCAGCCCAGACTGTGTCCGCGACAATCCTCTCCGATGACCCACGCCGACCCGCCGCCGCCAGCGCAGCCCCGCAATCCCCTGCATGGCATCACACTGGAGGCCATCGTCGAGGCGCTGCGCGCCGAGTACGGCTGGCGCGGCCTGGATGAGCGCATCCCGCTGCGCTGCTTCGCCTTCGAGCCCAGCGTCAAGTCGAGCCTGAAGTTCCTGCGCCGCACGCCCTGGGCGCGCGAGAAGGTCGAAAGCCTGTACCTGTTCATGCTGCGCGAGCGCCAGCGCCAGGCGCGCGGCTGAGCCCGTGGCCGCGCGCGCTCAGGCCGCGCCGAACCAGCCCGCGGCCTGCGCCGCATCCAGCCGCGCGCGCATGTAGGCCCACAGCGCCGGGCAGCCGGCCGCGATGGGCGGGCCGATGCGCGCCACCACCTTGGCATGGCTCACGCCGTTCTCGCGCCAGCTCTGGCCGCCGTTGGCCAGGTTCAGCAGCGCAGGCATGGCGCGGTCTACCGCATGGGCATAACGCGCCTCGGGCGTGGCCTCGTCCTCGAATTCCTGCCAGGCATCCACGAAGCGCTGGCCACGCCCCTCGGGCAGCAGGCCGAAGATGCGCTGCACCGCGGCGCGCTCGGCGGCCTTGCGCTCGGCCCAGCCATGTTCCACGTAGACCAGCGTGTCGCCGGTGTCGATCTCGCCCACGTCGTGCACCAGCAGCAGCTCCACCACGCGCGCCACGTTCACCGGCTCGGCGGCCAGGTGGGCCAGGGCCTGCGCCATCAGCGCGATCTGCCAGCTGTGCTCGGCCGAGTTCTCGTAGCGGTCCAGGCCGGCGGGCTTGGTCTGGCGCGTCACGCCCTTCAGGCGGTCGAGCTCGAGGATGAAATCGATGTGGGCCTGCATGGGATTCAGAAGCTGGAGCCGGGCTGCTGCAGAAAGGCCAGCTCCTCGGGCGTGGATGCGCGGCCCAGCACGGCATTGCGGTGCGGGTAGCGGCCAAAGCGCGTGATGATGGCCTGGTGGCGCAACGCGGCGTCGAGGTTGCCGGCCAGGCCCAGCGCGCGGTACAGGCGCTCGCTGTCGGCCTGGATGCGGGGCGATTCGCTGTGCATGTAGGGCAGGTACAAGAACGCGCGCTGCTGCGGCGGCAGCGCGGCATCGGCGCCGTCGGCCACGGCCTGCTGGGCCAGCGCCAGGGCCATGCCATCTTGCGCAAAGGCGCGCGGCGTGCCGCGGTGGATGTTGCGTGAGAACTGGTCCAGCACGATCACCTCGGCCAGCCGGCCCGCCGGCGTGGCACGCCAGGCGGCCAGCTCGCCGGCCGCGGCGGCCTGGTGCAGCGCGCCATAGCGCTGGGCCAGCAGCGCGTCGAACGCAGGATCGACGCGCCACCACTGGGCGGGCGGGGTGTCGGTGAACCAGAAGTGCAGCAGTGTGTCGGGGGTGTCTTCGGCGGGGCGCATGCGATCAGCCTAAGCCAGCGCGCAGGGCGTGTCCACGGCGAGGCCATGGCCTCCTGCCGCCGCGCCGTGGCCGCCCGAAGGCCGCCCG
>CAYPDO010000032.1:3489-17100 GCA_964409495.1 uncultured Bordetella sp. | reverse complement strand
TGATCTGCACCGGCACCGGCAGCGCGCCGATGCGCGCGATGACCGAGTGGCGCCGGCGGCTGCGCCAGTCGGGCAAGTTCGAAGGCGGCAAGCTGATGCTGTTCTTCGGCGCGCGCACGAAGGAGGAACTGCCCTACTTCGGCCCGCTGCAGAACCTGCCCAAGGACTTCATCGACATCAACTTCGCCTTCAGCCGCATGAACGGCCGCAACGGCCAGCCGCGCAGGTATGTGCAGGATGCGATGCGCGAGCGCGCCGCAGACCTGGCCGCGCTGCTGGCCGACGCCAACGCCCACTTCTACGTCTGCGGCCTGAAGGCCATGGAAGACGGCGTGGTGCTGGCGCTGCGCGACATCGCCAGCGGCGCCGGGCTGGACTGGGACACGGTGGGTGCCACGTTGAAGCGCGAAGGCCGGTTGCACCTGGAGACCTACTGACGGGAGAGACCGCGTGCTGGCCAGCGACGGGCCGCACCCAAGCAGGCCCGCGCAACCGGGCGCTCCACGTACAGTCGGGCATGGTCGAAAGCCCGCTCACCGGTCTTGTGCTCAGCGGCGGCGGCGCGCGTGCCGCCTACCAGGTGGGCGTGCTGCGCGCCATCGCCCGGTTGCGGCGTGAGCGCCTGGGCCACCGCGCCCGGCTGAGCAACCCCTTCGGCGTGATCACCGGCACCTCGGCCGGCGCCATCAACGCCGCGGCGCTGGCCTGCCATGCCGACCGCTTCGAGGGCGCGGTGGAGGTGCTGGGCCGGGTGTGGGAGAACTTCAGCGCCGACCAGGTCTACCGCGCCGATGCGCTGGGCGTGCTGCGCACCGGCGCGCGCTGGCTCACCATGCTCTCGGCCGGCTGGCTGATCGCGCGCTTTCGCAAACTGCGCCCGCGCTCGCTGCTCGACAACGCGCCGCTGGGCGAGCTGCTGCGCCAGGCCGTGCCGCTGCAGCGCCTGCCGATGCTGCTGCAGCAGCGCCAGCTGCATGCGCTGGCGGTCACGGCCTCGAGCTATTCCACCGGCGAGCATGTCACCTTCTACAGCGCGGCGCGGCCCATCGAGCCCTGGCTGCGCTCGCAGCGCGTGGCCCTGCCCACCGACGCCATCGGCATCGAGCACCTGCTGGCCTCGTCGGCCATCCCGTTCATCTTTCCGGCCACGCGCGTGGCCGGGCCGGGCGGCTACAACGGCTGGTATGGCGATGGCAGCATGCGCCAGAGCGCGCCGCTGTCGCCGGCCATCCACCTGGGCGCCGAGCGCCTGCTGATCATCGGCGCCGGGCGCATGCACGAGCCGCCGGCCCAGCTGCCGCGCCACCCCGATGCCGACTACCCCAGCCTGGCGCAGATTGCCGGCCACGCCATGTCCAGCATCTTCCTGGATGCGCTGACGGTCGACATCGAACGCATGCAGCGCATCAACCGCACGCTGGCCCTGCTGCCCGACAGCGCGCGGCAGGACACGCCGCTGCGGCCGCTGGAATCGCTGGTGATCTCGCCCAGCCAGCGCATCGACGACATCGCCACCCGCCACCTCGACAACCTGCCCACCCCCGTGCGCGCGCTGCTGCGCGGCGTGGGCGTGGGCGGCGTGGGGCCGGATGCGCGCGGTGCCGCGCTGGCCAGCTACCTGCTGTTCGAGGCGCCGTTCACGAAGGAGCTGATGGCACTCGGTGAGGCCGACACGCTGGCGCGTGCCGACGAGGTGTACCAGTTCTTCGCCTGGCCGGCGCTGCGCCAGGCGCGGCCGGCCGCGCCCGCCCAGCCGGCCGGCGCGTGGGCGCAGGCCACCGCGCCGCTGCCGGTGATCAGCGCGCCGCCCGACATCGAACTGCCCTGAGCGCGCCGCCTGCCGCCCCTCGCCACGCCCCTCGCCACGCCACGCCCCTGCCGCCACCCTGCCAAGCCCGCTCCGATGGACAGCTTCATCCACGCCCTGCAGCAGTACGCCGTGTTCCGCGGCCGCGCGCCGCGCCGCGAGTACTGGCACTTCATGCTGCTCTACCTGCTGATCTCCAGCATGCTGATGGTCATCGACAGCATCGTCGGCCGCTTCGACGCCAAGGCTGGCATCGGGCTGTTCTCGGGCCTGTTCACGCTGGCCGTGCTGCTGCCGGCCATTGCGGTGGCGGTGCGGCGGCTGCACGACACCGGGCGCAGCGGCTGGTGGCTGCTGCTGGGCCTGGTGCCGGTGCTGGGCACGCTGGTGCTGCTGGTGTTCGCACTGCAGCGCGGCACGGCGGGGCCCAACGCGCACGGCCCCGATCCGCTGGCTGCCACGCCCGGCGGCTGACGCGGGCCACCCGGCGCGGCGCGCGCCGGCAAACGCGTCAGGGCACCACGTCGAAGGTGGTCATCGCCGCGCCGAAGGCATCCTCGCAGGTGCCACCACCGGGCGGGCACACGGCATTGCCGGCCAGCAGCGGCAGCGGCCCGCGGTGCGCCGCCAGCTTGGCCGCGGCGGCCGCACCGGTGGGAAAGCTGCGGAAGCCGTTGTCTTCCTTCGGGCCGTATTCGCCATGGTCGCGCGGCCAGCGGCTCACCATCACCAGCAGGCGGCTCAGGCCGGCGGGGCCGGCCACGTTGAAGTCCAGCCGGCCCTGCGGCAGCTTCAGCGTGCCGCCCTTGGCGATGCGCGGCGCGGGCGTCAGGCCGTTGGGATAGAGCTGCTGCAGCTGGCCATCGGCGCCGTTGTAGAAGACGTAGACATGGCCTTCCTGCAGTGAACGCACGGTGAAGGTCAGCTTGTCGCGGTCAATGCGCAGGCTGGATTTGTCCAGCGACACGTCCAGGCCGTAACCCGGCGTCTGCGCCTGCATCACGCGGGCGAACTCGGCGGCGATGTCGAAGCCCGCCGCGGCGGGCGAGGCGCCGGCCGGCCCCGGCGTGGCAGTTGGCGCGGCAGTTGGTACGGTTGATGCCGCGGGCAGGCCGTTGGGGCCGGCGCCGGGTGCCACGCCTGTTGTTGCCGCCGGTGCGGCTGGTGCCGCCGGCCGCAGCGCCCACCAGGCGCCGCCACCGGCCAGCAGCAGCGCCAGCGCCGCCAGGCCGGCCACCGGCCCGCGGCCCGGCCGCGCCGGGCTGGCAAGCGGCGCGGCAGCATCGGCCTCGCCGGTGCGCCGGCTGGCGGGGGCCACTGGCGCGGGCGACTGCATCACCACCGTGGGGGGCAGGGCCGGCGCAGGCGTGGCCGCCAGCGTGGGCGCGGCGGCGGTGACCGGGCCCATGGTCGCCGCCGTTGCAGCGGCCACGGTGGCTGCCGCGCGCGGCGGCGCCACATCGGCGCGCGCGGCATGGGCCGGCGGCAGGGCCGTGGCGGCGGCGGCCACCGGTGCCACCGGCGCCTCGCCCAAGCCCAGCTCGCGCTTGAAGCTGGCGATGTCGGCTGTGCGCTGGTCGGGGCGCACCGCCAGCGCATGGTCAATGGCGGCCAGGAAGCGCGCGCTGAAGCGCTGGCCGAGTCCGGCCGCGGCGCCGGCCAGCGGCTCGTAGCTGTCGTTCAGCAGCCGGCCCACCGAGGGCGGCGGCGTGCGTCCGCGCACCGCGAAGTGCGCCACAGCGGCCAGCGCGTAGACATCGGTCCACGGCCCCTGCTTCATGCCCGGCACCTCGGCGTACTGTTCCACCGGCGCGTAGCCGGGCTTCAGGATCACGGTGAGGGCCTGCGTCATGTCGCCGATGACGCGCCGCGCGGCGCCGAAATCCAGCAGCAGCGGCCGGCCGGTGCCGGCCAGCAGCATGATGTTGTCGGGGGCGATGTCGCGGTGGTACCACTGCTCGGCATGGATCACCGCCAGCGCGTCGGCCACCGGGCCGATCCAGCCCAGGATGGTGGCCTCGTCGGGCCGCTCGCTGCGCGTGCGCAGCAGGTCGCGCAGCGTGACGCCCTCGTAGAACGGCATCACCATGTAGGCCGAGCCGTTGGCCTCCCAGAAGCGGTACACCTTGACCAGCGCCGGGTGGTCGAACTGCGCCAGCATCTGCGCTTCCTTGACGAAGCTCTTCAGCCCGGCGTCGAAGGTCTCGGCATGGCGCTCGCTCTTGACCTGCACCTGCGCGCCGCCGCCCAGGCGCACGGCAATCGCCGAGGGCATGTACTCCTTCACGGCCACCTGGCGCTTGAGCGAGTGGTCCCAGGCGCGGTAGACGATGCCGAAGCCGCCCTCGCCCACCACGCCCAGCAGTTCGAACTCGCCCAGGTAGGTGCCCACCGGCAGCGCATTGCCCGAGCTGCCACCCGCGTCGAGCGGCCGGTTGCTGAACGGGTCAACCTGCGTAGGCGCGGGCGGACGGGACGGGTCGGTGGGGCTGTTGCTCACGGTGGGCGCCCGGGGCGGGCGGTCGATGGCTGGCGGCACCCGGCATGGGCTGGCGACAGCCAGCCACAGCCGGGCAGGCGCGATGGTAAGCGCTCGACCGACATGTGCACTGCGGCAGGCCGCGCCTGCACGGCAGCGTGGCGGGGTGTCCACAGTGTTCGGGATTGCGTACCCCCGATCTCGGGACAAGCATGCAACGCTTTGCCAGCGCACGGCCTACCATTGCGCGACGAATCGAAACAAATCGGAGCGGAGGCGCCATGTCGCTGCAAAAACAACGAGCAAGGTCACGGGCACTGCACCAGCGGCGCTGGCCGGTGGCGCTGGCCTGCGGCCTGGTCTGCACCCTGGGCCTGGGCACCGCCAGCCAGGCCCAGCTGCCCGCCACGGCCGGCGGCGTGGTCGCCAGCACCCCCGCCGGCGAGACGGTGCAGGTCAAGGGCTTCTGGGTCGAGGGCAACACGCTGCTCGATGCCGGCCTGATCAAGGCCACGCTGGAGCCCTTTCGCGGCCAGCGCAGCTTGACGGACCTCAAACGCGCCGCCGAGGCCGTGCAGGCGCTGTACGGCGCGGCGGGTTTCGGCGCCGTGGTGGCCTACCTGCCGCCACAGCCGGTGAAGGACGGCGTGGTGACCATCGCCGTGCTCGAGGGCAAGGTGGCCAAGGTGGGTGTGCAGGGGGCCAAGCGCCTGAGCGCCGAGCGCGTGCGCGCCGCGCTGCCGGCACTGGTGGAAAGCGCCACGCCGCGCCTGAAGCGCATCGACCGCGAGCTGCAGCTGGCCAACGAGAACCCCGGCCGCCAGCTCGGCGTGCTGCTCGGCCCCGGTGCCGCACCCGGTGAGGTGGAAGCCACGGTCAAGGTCGACGAGCAGGCTGCCACGCGCTGGAACCTGGGCCTGGACAACACCGGCAACGAGCGCACCGGCGACTGGCGCGTCAGCCTGGGCTGGCAGCATGCCGACATCAGCGGCCACGACGACGTGCTGAGCGTGCAGGGCCAGACCTCGCCCACCGATCCGGCCAAGGTCAAGGTGCTGAGCGCCGGCTACCGCCTGCCGCTGGTCTCGCAGCTGGCGGCGCTGGACCTGTTCGCGGCCTACTCCAACGTCGATGGCGGCGTGCAGTCCACCGCTGCCGGCGGCCTGCGCTTTGCCGGCAAGGGCCGCATCGCCGGCGCCCGCACCCAGTGGTACCTGCCACGCGCCGGCGAGTTCGACCAGCGCCTGAGCGTGGGCCTGGAGTACCGCGCCTACCTCAACAGCTGCGGCGTCGAGGGCCTGCCCGACGGCGCCTGCGGCGCCGCCGGCGAGAGCGTCACCGTGCACCCGCTCACCGCCGAGTACAGCGTGCAGCGCGCCGGCACCGTGACCGCCGGTGGCAGCATCGCCGTGGCCCACAACCTGGGCCTGGGCGGATCGCATGCTGATGCAGCCTCGTTCGAGGCCGTGCGTGCGGGCGCCAAGCGCCGCTACACCGTGCTGCGCGCCAGCGCCAACCTCAGCGTGCCGGTGTTCGACGACTGGTCGCTGGGCGGCCGCATCTCGGCACAGCTGGCCAACGATGCGCTGGTGCCGGGCGAGCAGTTCGGCATCGGCGGCGCCGGCTCGGTGCGCGGCTACCACGAGCGCGAGCTCGCCGGTGACAGCGGCCTGCAGGCCAGCCTCGAGCTGGTCACGCCCAAGCTGGGCTGGCTGGGCCCCGACGCCGATCTGCGCCTTCTGGGCTTCGTCGACGCCGGCCAGATCAGCAACCAGGCCGATGCCCACTGCCGGCCGGGCAAGACACGCTGCACGCTGGGCTCGGCCGGCCTGGGCCTGCGCCTGGGCTGGGGCCCGGTGCAGCTGCGCCTGGCCGCCGCGCAAGCCCTTGACGACGCCGCCACCACCCAGCGCGGCGACTGGCGCGGCCATGTCTCGGTCAGCGCCAGCTTCTGACCGGCGCCCGCCTGAGATGCCCTTTGCCGTGACCGCCTGAAGCACCGGACACGCCGCCCCGCTTTTCGGAGTTCCTCATGACGAACCTCCCGCCCCCCTCCTCTGCCGCCCGCCGCGCCACCACGCGCGGCGCTGGCCTGCGCCGCCTGGCGGTGCATCCGCTGGCCCTGGCCGCGGCCGGCCTGTTTTCCACGCTGCCGCTGCAGGCTGCCGGCCCCGCCGCAGTGCTGCCCAGCGGCCTGCAGGTGGTGCAAGGCCAGGCCAGCGCGGCCGTCAACGGCAACCGCATGACCGTGACCAACAGCGCCAACGCCATCCTGAACTGGCAGAAGTTCTCGATCGGCAGCGGCCAGGCGGTGCAGTTCGTGCAGCCCAGCGCGGCCAGCCGCGTGCTCAACCGCGTGACCGGCAGCGATCCGTCGCAGATCTTCGGCAGCCTCACCAGCAACGGCCAGGTGTGGCTGCTGAACCCGAACGGCGTGCTGTTCGGCCAGGGTGCGCGGGTGGACGTGGCCGGCCTGGTGGCCTCCACGCTGAACATCGCCGATGCCGACTGGCAGGCGCGCCGCTTCAAGCTGTTCGCGCCGGCCGGATTCGGCGCCAGCGGCCAGGCCGATGTCATCAACCAGGGCGAGCTGCGCAGCACCGCCGGCGGCCAGGTGATGCTGCTGGGCGTGAGCGGCGTGCGCAACGAGGGCCTGATCGACGCGCCTGGCGGCCAGGTGCTGCTGGCCGCAGGCGCCACTGCCACGCTGGCCGACACCGCCATGCCCAACCTGGCGATGCAGGTCACCGCGCCGCAGGGCGAGGTGCTGAACCTGGGCCAGGCCCTGGCCAGTGGCGGGCGCATCGACCTGCAGGCGGCCATCGTCAACCAGCACGGCATCGTGCGCGCCGACAGCCTGGGCGCCGGGGGCAGCGTGCTGCTGGCCGGCACGCAGGCGGTGAACCTCTCGGCCATCAGCCGCACCAGCGCCAGCGGCGCCAGCGGCGGCCAGGTGGCCATCGATGCCGGCGCCGGCGGCACGCTGCTGGTGGCCGGCACGGTGGCGGCCACCGGCAGCAGCGGCCTGGGTGGCCGCGCCACGCTGCTGGGCCGCCATGTGGGCCTGCTGGATGGCGCGCAGCTGGATGTCTCAGGCCAGGCCGGCGGCGGCGCGGCCTTCGTGGGCGGCGGCGTGCAGGGCCGCGATGCCGGCCTGCGCAATGCCGACGCGGTGTTCATGGCCCCCGGCGCCACGCTGACCGCCGATGCGCTGGGCCGCGGTGATGGCGGCAGCCTGGTGCTGTGGGGCACGCAGGCCAACCGCAGCTACGGCACGCTCAGCGCCCGCGGCGGCGCGCTTGGGGGCAACGGCGGCTTCATCGAGACCTCGGGCGGCTGGCTGGATGCCCGGCCCGCCGCGGTGCGCGCCGATGCGCCGGCCGGCCAGGCCGGCCGCTGGCTGCTGGACCCGTACGACCTGATCATCAGCGACGAGGTCGGCGACAGCCGTGTCACCGCCAGCCCCAGCTTCTCCAGCACCGGCAGTGCCGCGACGCTGAGCGCGGCCACGCTGGTGGCGGCGCTGAATGCCGGCAACAACGTCACGGTGCAGACCGGCGCCGGCGGCGAGGACGACGGCGACATCAGCGTCATCAACGCCACGCTCAAGGCCACGCCCGGCAGCGCGGTGAGCCTGACCCTGACCGCCCACCGCAACATCACCATCGACAGCAGCACCCTGCGCAGCGAGGGCGCGGCGTTGAACATCGCGCTGAGCGCCGGCAACGGGGGTGGCGATGGCGCGATCGCCGTGCGCTCGTCCACCCTGGCCTCGGCCGGCGGCAACATCACGCTGGGCGGCGAAATGCAAAGCTGCGGCCCGAACGCCTGCGAGGGCACGCTCACCAGCGTGCAGGGTGCGCTGGCGCGCGACGGCAACAGCCTGCGCGATGGCGTGCTGGTGTCGGCCTCGGCGCTGGATGCCGGCAGCGGCAGCCTCAGCATCACCGGCCACAGCATGGTCAGCAGCGGCGACGCCAACGGCGTGGCCATCGTCGATGCCAGCACGCTGAACGCGCGCCGCATCACGCTGCTGGGCACGGTGGATTCCAGCGGCAACGGCATGCGCACCGGTGTCAAGCTGGCCGGCGGCCTGGTCGCGGCCGGCGACCGGCTCACGATTGATGGCGGCGCCTATTCGGGCACCTACCGCCTGACCAGCACGCCGGCCGGTGTGGACATCCTGGCGCCGGTGCAGGTCGGCAGTGCCGAGGGCAATGCCGAGGCCCTGGCCAGCATCAGCGGCGAGGTGTTGGACGGCAGCGCCTCCAGCGATGACAGCGTGCCCGTGCTCGACCGCTTCGGCGTGGGCCTGCGCGGCGCCAGCGCCACGCTGACTGCACTGGGCGGCGCCGGCATCACGCTGACCGGGCGCGACCTGCGCGGCGACCAGCTGGCTGTCTACCTGGCCAGCAGCGCGCCAGCCTCGCTCGATATGCGCCAGGGCGGTGCGCTGCGCATCGACGGCGACACCAATGTGCGCATCGGCGGCCAGATCATGGCCGGCAGCGCACTGTCGATCAGCGCCGGCCAGGTGCTGGCGATCGACGCGGCCGAACTCAGCGGCAGCCCCGGCAGCGTGATGCTCAATGCCACCGGCGTGACCATCGGCAACGGCGGCCAGACCACCCGCCTGGCCTTTGGCGACAGCACCACGCTGGGCATCACCGCCAACTACGCGCTGATCGGCAACTTCGACAGCCGGCTGCTCGGCGAAGGCGAGGGCAACCAGGATTCGGAAGGCCGGGCCGGCAATGCGCGCAGCCGCGCGCTGGCCGGCGAGGGGGTCGACGGCCAGCCGTCGTCGGCCAGCGGCACCAGCATCAGCACCGGCGGGGCCATCAGCATCCAGGCCGTCAACCTGGGCCTGGGCGCCAACGCCAGCGTGCAGTCGCTGGCCACCGGCACCGCGATCACGGTGTCGGGCCTGGGCTTCTCGGGCGACAGCCAGGCCGAGAACAAGGCGGCCCTGGTGAGTGCCGGCAACGGCGGCAGCATGATGGGCTTCTTCAACCAGTCGGGCAGCGAGGCGCTGTCGGCGCCCAATGGCCGCTGGCTGGTCTATGCCTGGGATTCGGCCCCGCTGAGCGACGGCACCGCGTTCCAGAACGGCGCGCTGCGCGCCAGCTTCCGCCAGTACGGCGCCAGCTTCGGCGCGACCGAGCCGGCCGAGAGCGGCAACGGCTTCCTGTTCCTCAGCCAGCCCGTGATCGGCCTGTCCAGCCCCTACAGCCGGATGTATGACGGCAGCACCGCAGTGGATCTGGCCGCCGCCGGCAGCGGCCTGGCCGGCCTGCGCGACGGCCTGAGCTTCACCGGCACGCTGATGCTGGAAAGCCGCCATGCCGGCCCCGAGGTGCCGATCCTGCCGGTGCTCACCGGCACCGGCTTCGTCGATGCCACAGGCGCGCCGGTGTATGGCGTGTCGGTCGACAGCAGCAGCCTGGTGGCCACGATCACGCCCAAGCCGATCAGCGTGGCCACGGTGGCCGCGCTCGACAAGGTGTACGACGGCAGCGCTGTCGCCACGCTGGGCGGCGGCACGCTGTCGGGCGTGATCGAGGGCGACACGGTGGACCTGGCCGGCATGAGCGGCAGCTTCGCCGACCGCCATGCGGGCAGTGGCAAGACCGTCACGGTCAGCGGCTTCACGCTGACCGGCAGCGAGGCCGGCAACTACAGCCTGAGCACCACCTCGGCCACCACCACCGCCAGCATCACGCCACGGGCACTGAGCGCCGTGGGCACGGCCGCCGACAAGGTCTACGACGGCAGCACCATGGCCACGCCGGGCCAGGCGCTCACGCTCAGCGGCGTGCTGGGCGAGGACGCGGTGCAGGCCAGCGCCGGCAGCGCGGCCTTCGTCGACAAGCACGTGGGCACCGGCAAGACCGTGGTGCTGGGCGACCTCAGCCTCAGCGGCGCCGACGCCGGCAACTACACGCTCGACAGCGCCAGCGCCACGGCCAGCATCACGCCGCGCACGCTGCTGGTCAGTGCCGCCACCGCGGCCAGCAAGGTCTACGACGGCAGCACCGCGGCGCGCTCGCAGAGCGTGGGCCTGAGCGGCGTGGTCGAGGGCGATGTCGTCAGCGGCCTGGCCACCGGCCGCTTCGACAGCGCCGGCGTGGGCAGCGAGAAGGCCGTGACGCTGGACAGCTTCAGCCTCGCCGGCAGCGATGCCGGCAACTACCGGCTGACCGGCGAGCAGGGCGCCATCAGCAGCAGCAGCGCCATCACGCCCGCCACGCTGCGCTACGTAGCCAACACCGTCAACGTGGTGCAAGGCGGCAGCCTGCCCGCACTCACCGGCAGCGTGAGCGGCTTCGTGGCCGAGGAAACGCTGGCCAGCGCCACCACCGGCACGCTGCAGTTCGCCACCACCACCGCCACCAGCGCCGCACCGGGCCGCTATGCCATCACCGGCAGCGGCCTGAGCGCCGCCAACTACAGCTTCGAGCAGGCCCCGGCCAATGCCGTGGCGCTGACCATCGACGCGGCGCCGGTGCTGGTGCCGGCCGCGGTCGACACGCCCAAGCTCACGCAGACCGCCGTGGTGGCCGTGCTGATGCCCTCCACCACCACCTCGGCCACCGAGGGCCGCACGCTCGACGCGGTGCAGGTGGTGGCCCCCGCCGGCAGCGGCGAGCGCCGTGCCTTTGCCAGCCTGGACCTGGACAACATGTCCAAGGACACCATTGCCGCCGTGCTCACCGCACGCGAGCAGTACAAGAAGAGCGTGTTCGCCCAGGCCATCAACCGGCTGGAGCAGAACCCCGCGCTGGCCGACGCCCCGGGCTGCGCCACCGCCGAGCAGGCGGCATCGGGCCAGTGCCTGATGTTCTCGCCGCTGCCCGGCCTGGCGCCCAGCGGCGCACCCGGCCGCGTGGTGCAGCAGGCGCCGATGCCGGTGCCCCAGGCGCCTGCGGCCACGCCGGCCCCCGTGGCGTCGGCCGCACCCGCCGCAGCCGCCAACCCGGCCGCGCCACAGGCCCCGGCCACCGTCGCCGCGGCCGCCCCCGCGGCAGCACCTGCCGCGCCGATCACCGTCACGCCGGTGATCGCCAACGTGCCCGGCGCACGCCTGCTGTCGGCGCGGGTGGTCAAGAGCGCGGCGCTGCCGCAGATCCGCCGCAAGATCGCGGTGCTGGTCGGCATCGACCAGTACAGCGACGCGCGCATCCCGCGCCTGTCCAATGCGGTGGGCGATGCGCGTGCCGTGGCCGCCTCGCTGGAAGCCAACCTCGGCTACGAAACCCTGGTGCTCGAGAACCCCAGCCGCGCCATGCTCTACCAGACGCTGAACCAGCTGCAGTTCACCGTCGGCCCCGAAGACTCGGTGGTGCTGTACTACGCCGGCCACGGCGAACTGGTGGAGAAAACCGGCCAGGGCTACTGGCAGCCCTCGGATGCCGACGCGAGCCGTCCCGAAACCTGGATCTCCAACGCCGACATCGGCAAGCTGCTGCGCCAGCTGCCGGCGCAGCAGGTGGCGATGATCTCCGACAGCTGCTTCTCCGGCAGCCTGGTGAGCAACGAGCGCATCCGCTCGGCCGGCAACCAGGACGCCGCGTCGCTGCTCTCGCGCCGCGCCGCGGTGGTGATGTCATCGGGCGGCAACGAGCCGGTGTTCGATGCCGGCAAGAACGGCCACTCGCCCTTCGCCTGGAGCCTGATGCAGACGCTGGGCCAGGTGTCGAGCTGGAAGCCCGGCAGTTCGCTGTTCGAGCAGATCCGCTTCCAGGTGGCGCGGCAGCTGCCGCAGCGGCCGCAGTACGGCGCCGCGCGCGACGGCGGCCACGAGACCGGCGCCGACTACCTGTTCGAACAGCGCCGCCTCGAGGAACGCCTGACCCGCTGACCGCGCCTGGCACGACCGGCACAATCGACGTCAACCCCTTTTCACAGGAGCCCGTGATGCGCTTCACCTCACCTCTGCACGCTCACCGTCCCGTGTCGGCAGCCGCCACCGCGACCGGCCTCGCACTGGCCCTGCTGGCAGCCCTGCCCGCCAGCGCCCAGAAACCAACCGCGGCGCCGGTACTCAAGGCCGCCCAGGTGACCGAAGACGCCCTCGTGGACGCGCTCGAGATCGCGCCCGCGCCGTCTGACGCTGCCAGCGGCGCCACGCGGGCGATCCGTCCGTCGCTGCGGCCCGGCGCGGCGGCGAAGCCGGCCGGCCCGGGCAAGGCCAGCCTGCTGATCACCTTTGCCACCGGCTCGGCCGAGCTCACGCCCGAGACCGTGCAGGTGCTCGAAAAGGTGGCCAAGGCGCTGCAATCCGATCGGCTGGCCGGCTTCGGCTTCCGTGTCGAAGGCCATGCGGACCCACGTGGTGGCGACGAGATCAATCAGAAGCTGTCGGCCGAGCGCGCCCAGGCCGTGGTGGGCTACCTCACCGGCAAGCTCGGTGTGCTGCCCGAGCGCCTGACGCCGGTGGGCAAGGGCGCCTCCGAACTGCTGAACCCGCAGAAGGCCGATGCCCCCGAGAACCGCCGCGTGACCATCGTCACCACGCAGTGAGCCAGGGCGGTGGGCGGGCTGCGGCCTGCCCACCCTCGCCGGCAGGCCTTGGGGCTGCAGACGCTTCTGAGCCACCCAGGGCTGGCAAGCAAGGCCCACAAAGGAAAATGGGCGATCAGCTTGCGCTGATCGCCCATGACCTTTTTGGTGCGGCTGGCAGGAATCGAACCCACGACCCCTTGGTTCGTAGCCAAGTACTCTATCCAGCTGAGCTACAGCCGCGAAGCCTCGAACTATACACTGCAATTTCAGGCCTGCGCAAGCCCCAGCCAAAAAAAATCGGCTGGCGATGCCGTCAATCGATGGCGGCGGCGGCGCGATGGCAGGCGTTGGCGCGCTCGTCGTCGCCTTCTTCGCCGGCCAGATGGGCCAGCGTGCGCCAGGCCTGGCGGCGGGCCCGCGGCTCCAGCGCCGCATCGGTGGCGGCCTGCTCCAGCGGACGGCGGGCCTTGCCCCACAGCTGACGCTCGGCGAACACCGCGCCGGCTGCACCCTGCACGGCCGATTCGGTGGGGTGGCTGCGCTGCACCGTCTCGACACGCGGCAGCCAGTCGGGGCCGATGCCGGCCACCGCATCGGCCAGCGCCAGCGCCACCTGCGCCCGGCCATCGACGCCCAGCGTCTCGAGCCGGTCCCACAGCGGGCGCAGCCACAGGCGGCCGTCTTCCGGCGCACCCAGGGCTGCGGCGCGCCGCGCCGCACGGGCCGCCACGAACGGATCGCGCTGATCGGCGGCGTCGAACTGCGCCCACAGGCGGCGCAACTGATCGGCGTCATGCGCGGCATCCAGCGTCTCGAAGGC
>CAYPDO010000032.1:0-3479 GCA_964409495.1 uncultured Bordetella sp. | reverse complement strand
GGCCAGCGCGCGCAACAGGGCCTGCGCCGCGGTGGCCGTGAAGGCCTGGTGGTTGGCCAGCAGCCGCGCGGTGTGCAGCGCTTCCAGCGGCTTGCGGCTCATGCGCGCAGCCTGCAGCTTCAGGCGCAGCGCCTGGGTGCGCCGTGCCACGCCGGGCTGCAGCTCGGCCAGCAGCCCCTCGGCGCGTGGGCCGTCGCGATCGTCCAGCGCCCATTCGGCGGCCAGCAGGCGGGCGCCGTCGTCGGCGGCGCTGGGGCCCAGCTTGCGGCCCAGGCGGAAGGCGCGCTGCAGCATCTCGTCGCGGCGGCCGCGGTCTTGCAGGCGGTGCAGGCTGCCGGCGGCGATGACATGCGCCAGCACCTGGAAGTCGTGGTCGTCGTGCAGCACCTCCACCTCTTCGCGGATGGCCACGGCGCGTTGGGCAGCCTTGTGGGCGCGGCTGTAGCGGCCGGCGAAGTACTCGGTCAGCGCCTCGCGCATGGCCGACTGCGCCGCGCGCTCGCGCTGCAGCGCGCGCCACTCGCGCGCGCGCGCCGGCAGGCCCACCAGCGCGTCGATGGCCTGCATCGCCGACACCACCACGAAGCCGATGCCCAGCGCCGCCAGCAGGAAGAAGTTCAGCGACAGGTCGAGTCGCCAGCCGCTCCAGTAGAACGAGGCCAGGCCGTTGTTGTCGCCCAGCGTGAGCGCCGCCACCACCGCCACGGCGAACAGCAGCACAAGCCAGATCACGGTGCGCATGACAACCCGAACGCTTTGCTCGAAGCGGGCCGCGCTCAGCGCCCGGCCTGGGCAGCGGCCAGCGCTGCCAGGGTTTCGTCGGGGCGCGGCAGGTTGAGCTGGCGGGCCTGGCCGGCCACCTGGCGCACCGTCTCGGTGGTAAGCATGACGCGGCGTGCGCTGTGGTCGAAGTAGCGGTCCAGCGAGGTCATCGCATCGCGCAGATCGCTCTGCGCCGTGTCGAACTGGCGCGACAGCAGGGCCAGGCGCGCGTTCAGCAGGCGCAGCTTGAGGTTCTCACGCAGGAACCAGGCCTGCTCGGGCGCCACCAGCATGGCCTCTGGCGCGTCGATACGGGTCACGCGCACCAGGCCGCGCACTTCCTGCCAGATCCGGCCGGTGACAGCCAGCCAGCCGTCGCGCAGCGTGACCCAGCCCTGCATCCACACCGGCTCGGCGGGCACCGAGGCCGGCCCCGACGCGGCGCGTGCCGCGGCCGCTGCGCCCGCCTTCGCCCCTGCGCTGGCCGGCGCTGCCGCGGCCGCCGCGGCATGGCCGCTGCGGCGCTCGATCTGCGCGGTGAGCGGCAGCTCGTCAACGGTGCGGATGGCCTCGTCGAGGCGGATGGTCAGGCTGGCAATGTCGGTGACGGCCACCGCGCGCACGCGGTCGAGATCGCGCGCGATGGCGCGGCGCACACGCTCCAGCCGCGGCTGGTTCATGCGCGCCAGGCGGTCCTCGGCCTGGCGCAGCGCGGCGGTGAGCGGCTCGGCACTGCCGGTGATGGCGCCCTGCTGCACCGCCACACGCAGCGCGGCATCGATGTCGGCCAGCGCGTTCTCGTCGCGCGAGCGTGACAGCTGCTGGATCAGTTCTTCGAGCTGGGTGCGCTGCAGCGCGGTTTCGGCCACACGGGCATCGAGCAGGGCCATCTTCGATTCGGTGGCCTGCACCGTGTCCAGCGCCTGGCGGGCCAGCGCGCGCGCCTCAACGGCCTGGCCCTGGCTGTCTTGCTGGCGCCGCACCAGCTCCTGCTCCAGCGCCTTCACCCGCTGCTGGCCGAGCAGCGCCAGCGTGAGCGAGACCACCGCCACCGTGCCCACCAGCGCGGCCCCCGGCAGCGCCCAGCCGGGCAGCACGGCCGGCCGGTCTGGCGCGGCGGCTGGCGCGGCACTGACCGGCGCCACAGGCATGGCAGGGGCGGCGTCAGGGCGCGGTGCGTCGGCGGCTGTGTCGGTGTCGTTCACCATCGCATTCATTGTATCGACCGCCCCCTGCGGCCCCGGCCTGCGCAGACGGCGCGCAACAGCCGCCAAGCGCCACACCGCACCCCGCGGCAGCCCGGCGCGGTGCGGCACAGGGCGGCTGGGAGCCGCTGGGTGCTGCTTGGTGTCATTCGCTGCCGCCCGGTGCGGCTCAGCTCGCCTCAGCGCGCCAGGTCGCCGCCCGCGGCCGGGCGCTGGGCGTCGGCCACCGCTTGTGGTGAAGGCGCGACAAGCCGCACCTGCCCGAAGCCCAGCGCCTGCGCCGCCTGCGCGATGCGCGGGTGGGTGGCCAGCGCCCGCGCCAGCGACCAGTCGGCGCCCGGCGCCAGCTGGCGCAGATGACCGGCGGCCTCGCTGCTGCTGAACAGCCAGACGAACGACGCCGGCGCTTGCAGCGCCTGCGCCAGGCTGTGCCGCTGGTCGGCGTCCAGCACCGGTGCCACGCGGCGGTAGGCCTCGACGAAGGCCACCTTGGCGCCGGCGCCGCGCAAGGTGTCGGCCAGCCAGTCGCGCCCGCCCTCGCCGCGCACGATCAGGGCCGCAGCGCCGCGCCAGTCGCGCCGCCCGGCCAGGCAGCGCCACAGCGCCTCGGAATCGAACTGCTGGGCCTGCTCCGGCGGCGTCACCAGCGCCGCGGCCGGCACGCCCGCCGCCAGCAGCGCCCGCGCCGTGCCCGGCCCGGTGCTGCCGGCCCAGACCTGCGGCGGCCAGCCCCCGGCGCCGGCAGGCCGCTGGCGGAAGAAGCGCTCCACCGCGCTGGGGCTGACGAACATCACCAGCGCCTGTGCCGGCAGCGCCGCCCAGGCCGCGCGCACCGGCCCGCGCTCAGCCGCGTCGGCAATCGTCAGCAGCGGCAGGGCATGTGCCGCCACGCCCAGCGCCTGCAGCCGGGCCACCCAGTCGTCGGCCTGCGGCTGCGGCCGGGTGACCAGCACGCAGGCCGCGGCGTCGGCCGCCGGCCGGGAACTCGGGTTGGCGGCCTCGGCCACGGGCGGGTGCGGTGGGTGGGTGCGGGGGGGCGGCGCAGAAGACCTGCCCGGGCGCACGCTCAGGCCGCCGGTGCGGCCAGGTAGGCCTCGGCGCCCAGCACACGCAGCTGCGCGGCGGCCTGCTCGCCCAGCGCGGTGGCTGCGGCGGTGGCGTCAGCCGCCTGCAGCGGCGTGGCCTGCAGGCGCGTGTGCAGCAGCGGACGCGCCGGGTCGCTGGCCGAACCCAGTGCGGCATCGATCACCAGGGTGTCACCCTGCCACACCGCGTGCGCGGCCAGCGGCATGCTGCAGCTGCCGCCCAGCGCGCGCGACACGGCACGCTCGGCATGCACGGCCAGCCAGGTGGGCACATGGCTCAGCCCGGCCAGCTGGGCCCGCAGCGTGCCGGCGTCGGCGCGCACCTCGATGCCCAGCGCGCCCTGGCCGGCGGCCGGGATCATGTCGACCGGCGCGAAGACGCTGCGGATGCGCTCGGCCAGGCCCAGGCGCTTGAGGCCCGCGGCGG
>CAYPDO010000031.1:15639-17239 GCA_964409495.1 uncultured Bordetella sp. | reverse complement strand
AGATCAGCAGCTTGGCAATGCCCCCGAGGTCCAGCGCCATGTTGGGACGCGCCAGCCGCGCGCGACCGTTCACCTCGTCGAGCTGCAGCGCACGCCAATCGACGGCTGGTCGCTGCGCACGCAGCCTTGCCTCGCTGACGATAATTCTCCCGCCCGATGGGTCGTCAAAGCGCCAGTCACGGTACGCACCCACCGTCGCGTCGAAAGCGCCCTGGGTGAAGGCAGACGCGGCACGCGCTGCCTGCAGCACCTGCATCAACGGCGCTGGTACGTGAACCCAGCCTGGCTGGCCCGCACGCTCAGCCAGCGCCTGCAGTGGGTTGTCGATGCGGTAGCGGCTCATCAGCGCCTCACGCGCACCCAGCAGTCGCCACGCAGCATCGAGCGCCTGTCGACGAACTGCCGGCGAAGGGTGGACCACGGTGATGCGAACCTGCGTACCGAGCGCTGTCCGCGCATCGTGCTGTACGCGATGGTCAGCCGGCCGGGCCGACGCCTGAAGGCCGAGCGTGACCAGCAGCCCCCCCAACGAAGCGCTGCCGAAGCGGCGGCGGTTGATCATGGCCGGCCGCTCACTTGCTGGCCATGTAGGCCACGGCAGCCTTGACGTCGTCGTCGGCCAACGCGGCGTTACCGCCCTTGGCCGGCATCATGCCCTTCTGGCCGGTGAAACCTTCGATGGCATGCTTGTAAAGTAGGTCCATGCCCTGGGCCACACGCGCGTCCCAGTCCGCCTTGTCGCCGGGTTTTGGCGCGCCGCCCACACCGGCCGCATGGCACATCGCGCAAGTCTTGCCGTACACCGACTTGCCCAACTCCAGGTTGGCGACCTGTGCACCGGCCGCGGCGGCACCGGACGCGGATGCCGCAGCAGCAACATCAGGCGCGGCGGCCGGGGCTGGCGTGACCGCTGGCGCCGTGGTCGCGGCAGGGCTTGGATCGGTGGCAGGCGCCTCCTGCTTGCCGCAGGCAGCAAGCACCAGGACTGCAGCGGCAACGGTGGCCAAGCTCAGGATTCGGACAGACATCGAAATACCTCGGGGTGAATGTTTGATTTCGTCGGGCGCCTGGTGCTGTGCACGCAGCGGGCGAGGCGTTGCCAACTCAGGTGGCCACAGTGTGGCGCGACGCGAGCCGCGCCGTCCTTGATCTGCTTTAAGGCCGTGGAGTAGGCGCGTCGATAGGCTGCCAATCCTGCTTTCCTCATTGCCCCTCCGTCGCCTCCCCATGCTCGCAGCCCTGCGCATCGCACGCCGCCTCCAGGTTTGCCTGCTGCTGCTCTTCTTGTGCTGTGTAGGCGTGGCTGTGGCCTCACCGCTGATGGGTCCCGACGCCGGCTTCAGTCTGGTGTGCAGCGGCGCCGGTGGCCTCAAGCTGGCGGACGGCAGCGCTACCAATGGCGGCAGCGCTGGCGGCAAGACGCCTCTTTCCAACCACAAGCTCGACTGCCCGTTGTGTCTGCCATTCGGCACGCCGGCACCTTCCGAATTCGCGGTGGCCGCACTTGGCGCGCCGGCCGATGCCCCAGGCATAGACCCGCCCCAGACGCTGCGCGTGCACCCACGCGATCGCACGGTCGGTGAGCGCATCGGTCACGTAG
>CAYPDO010000031.1:0-15629 GCA_964409495.1 uncultured Bordetella sp. | reverse complement strand
GGCCGCACTCGTCGTGCCGGCCGATGCCTCAGGCATCGAACGGCCCGAGGCGCTGCGCTTGCTCCCACGCGTGCTGCGGCCACCGGCGCGCGCTCCTCCCACCTTCCACAGCATCACCGAGAAGAAGGCTCTGCCATGACAGACAAGACTCCCCGCCCCGACGCCGCCTCTGAAGTTCTGCCGCGCCGGCGCTTCATCAACACCGCAGCACTCAGCGGCCTGGGCTTGGGCCTGGCCGCCTGCAACCAGAAGCCAGACGCCGCGCCGGCGCCGGCGGCATCCGCCACTCAGTCATCTGCCCCTGCAGCGGCACACGGCGGCTCTGCCTCGGCCACGCACCTGAAGCCCGGCGAGCTCGATACCTACTACGGCCTGTGGAGCGGCGGCCATACCGGAGACATGCGCGTGCTGGGTTTGCCCTCGGGCCGCGAGATCCTGCGCATTCCTTGCTTCGTGCCCGATGCACTGGTAGGTTGGGGTCATACCAATGAGTCCAAGAAGGTGATGGGCACCAAGGCCGATGGCGTGCTGCGCTACACCGTGGCCGACACCCACCACACGCACGCCTCGTACAAGGACGGCAACTACGACGGCCGCTACGCCTGGATCAACGACAAGATCAACAGCCGCATCGCACGCATCCGGCTCGACTACTTTGTCTGCGACAAGATCACCCAGTTGCCCAATGTGCAGGGCTTCCACGGAATTTTCCCAGACAAGCGCGACCCGGTAGACGAGAAGATCAACTACACCACGCGCGTGTTCTGCGGCGCCGAGTTTTCCACGCCGTTGCCCAATGCCGGCATCGAGGACGCCAGCAAGTACCGCTCAATGTTCAGCTGCGTGGACGCCGAAACGATGGAGGTGCGCTGGCAGGTGCTGATCGACGGCAACTGCGACCTGTGCGCCACCTCGTATGACGGCAAGCTGGCGGCCGTGAACCAGTACAACACCGAGATGGGCGCCAAGTATGAGGACATGATGTCCGCCGAGCGTGATGCCTGCCTGTTCTTCAACATCGCGCGCATCGAAGCTGCGGTGAAGGATGGCAAGTTCAAGACCATCGGCAGCTCCAAGGTGCCGGTGGTGGACGGCACGCGCGAGGCCAACAAGGATCCCAAAACCGCACTCACTGCCTACGTCTCCACACCCAAGAACCCGCACGGCGTGAACGCCAGCCCCGACCAGAAGTACTTCATCTGCGCCGGCAAGCTGTCGCCCACCGCCACCGTGATCGAGCTGGCCAAGGTGCTGGAATGGTTCGATGGCAAACTGGAGAAGGTGGATGCGGCTATCGTGGCCGAGGTCGAGATCGGCCTGGGTCCGCTGCACACTGCCTTCGATGGCCGCGGCAATGCCTACACCACGCTGTTCCTGGACAGCCAGATTGTGAAGTGGAATCTGGAGAAGGCCATTGCCTTCCACAAGGGCGACAAGACCGCCAAGTATGTGGTCGACCGCCTTGACGTGCAGTACCAGCCGGGCCACATCAATGGCTCGCAGTCCGAGACCATCGCTGCCGACGGCAAGTACCTGGCCGTGGGCTGCAAGTTCTCGAAAGACCGCTTCCTGCCGGTGGGCCCGCTGCACCCCGAAAACGAGCAGATCATCGACATGTCGGGCGACAAGATGGTGCTGCTGGCCGATCACCCGGTGCGCGGCGAGCCGCACGATTTCATCATCTTCAAGCGTGACCTGGTCAAGCCCAAGCAGGTGTATGCACTGGACGACTTCCCCAACGCCATCAAGGACCCGAAGGAGTCTGGCGTTTCCCGAAACGGCAAGAAGGTGACCGTGAAGATGACCTCGCAGGCGCCGGCCTTCTCGCTGCGCGAGTTCAAGGTCAAGAAGGGCGACGAGGTCACGCTGATCCTGACCAACCTGGACAAGGTGGAGGACCTGACCCACGGCTTTGCCATCCCCAATCACAACGTCAACTTCATCGTCAACCCGCAGGAGACCGCATCGGTGACCTTCACCGCTGGTGAACCTGGCGTGTACTGGTGTTACTGCACGCACTTCTGCCATGCCCTGCACCTCGAGATGCGCACGCGCATGATCGTCGAAGCGTAAGCAGCGCCTTTGCCCGCCGCGCCAACCACTCGAGCCGGGTGGCGTGGCGGGTTGCCAGCGAGAACAGCAATGCCGGTAGTCGACAGACTCTTCGCGGCCTGCCTTCGGGTGATGGCCGCATTTTCTTTTCTGCTGGGTGCGCAGGCCCTGGCCGCGCCTGGCCACCTGGCCTACGAGGCACAACTGCCTGCAGATCTGGACACCGCACCCGACCTGTGCGCGCGCTTGCCGTGCAAGGAGGTGTTTCCCGGCGCCCTGAGCTTCTCACCACGCAAGGGCCAGCCGCCCTATGTGGAGGCCTACGGCCAGGTTGACGCGTCCGGCAAGCCCGTGCTGCTGGGCTATGTGATGCTGTCGACCGACATCACCGACACGCCGGCTTACTCGGGCAAGCCGGTGATCACGCTGATCGGCATGGACACGGCCGGGCGCTATGTCGGCGTCAAGGTGCTCAAGCACTCCGAGCCCATCCTGCTGCTGGGTATTCCCGAATCGGCACTGGTGAAGTTCAACGACCAGTACCTGGGCAAGTCGGTCAAAGACCAGATCGAGGTTGGCCCGTCGCGACCCGACGAAAACGTTCTGGGTCTGGATGCCATCTCCGGTGCCACCGTCACCGTGGTGGCGCAGAACCAGGTGATGCAGCTCTCAGGCGGCGCCGTTGCACGCCAGGTGGGCATCATCGAGCCGACGCGGCGTGACCCCGCACGCTGGCTGGCCAGCGGCAAGCGCTATAGCTGGGCCGAACTGGTGGGCATGGGCGCTGTGCAACAGCTGCGCGTCAAGCCCGAACAAGTCGGCCTGCCCAAGTCAGACACGCCCTTCATCGCGCTGTGGTTCGGCGACCTCAACCATCCGGACCTGGGCCGCAGCCTGCTGGGGGAACGCGGCTACGACAACCTGCGCTCCCGCCTGAAGGCCGGCGAGAACGCCTTCTTCATCGTGCGCACCGCGGGTGAAGAGTCGTTCAAGGGTTCTGGCTTCGTGCGCGGCGGCATCTATGACCGGGTGCAGGTCAAGCAGGGCGCCGACTCATTCACCTTCCGCGACCTGGACTACCTGAACCTCTATGGCCTGGAAGCCGCTGGCGCGCCGGCCACCACCGAATCGGGCATCTTCGTGATCCGCTCGGCCAGCTTCTCGGCTGCCTGGCCCTGGAAGCTGGCATTCCTGGGCAATCGCGTGGACCGCGCCACCGGCCAGCGCAGCTTTGCGGTGTTCGAGAGCAAGTACTGGCTGCCCGCCGCCTTGTTGGAGGGCGGCCGTCCGGTGGTGAAGGAGCCCGACGCGCCCTGGGTGCGCATCTGGAAGACCCAATCCCTGGGCATTGGCGCCTTTGTGGCGCTGCTGGTCACCGTGACCGTGGTTTACGCGCTGCGCGAGCGACTCACACGGCTGTCCACGCACAAGAACAAGTGGCCAGTCAACGCTTTCAAGTACAGCGCCTGGGCGCTGTCGATCGGCTTCGTGGGCTTTGGCGTGATGGCCCAGCCCTCGGTCACGCAGGTGCTCACCTGGTTCCACAGCCTGCTGTTCCAGTGGACTTGGTCGCTGTTTCTCACCGACCCCTATGTGTTCGTGTTCTGGATCTTCATCATCGTCACGGTGTTTCTGTTCGGCCGCGGCTTGTTCTGCGGCTGGATGTGCCCATTCGGCTCGCTGTCCGAGGCCATCTTCAAGCTGGCCGGCAAACTGGGGCTCAAGCGCTGGCAGAGGCCCGTGCCGCAGGCCTTTCACGACAAGCTGAAGTGGCTGAAGTACGCCATCTTCTTCGGCCTGCTGGCGGTGTCGATGGTGGACATGGGACGCGCCGAGGCGCTGGCCGAAGTGGAGCCGTTCAAGACCACCTTCCTGGTTGGCATCCTGAGCCGGCCCTGGCCCTATGGCCTGTTCGTCGCGGTGCTGCTGGGGCTGTCGATCTTCATCGAGCGGCCGTACTGCAAGTACATCTGCCCGCTCGGCGCTTCGTTGGCCATGCCCAGCACCTTTCGCTGGTTCGGCCTGAAGCGCAAGCGCGATTGCAACAGCTGCAAGGCCTGCGCCGTGGGTTGCGGTGCCCAGGCGATTGACGCGGCCGGCCGCATCGACCACCGCGAATGCCTGCATTGCCTGGACTGCATGGTGCTCTACACCGACTCGAAGGGTTGCCCGCCGCTGGCGCGCGAGCGCAAGCGCCGCGAGCGCGATGGCCTGCTGATCACGCCCATCGGACGCGACGGCTATTTCATCCCCATCGACGCCGTGCCAGCGATCAGCCCGCGCGCCGCCGCCGGCCCCGACCCGCGCATGCCGACCGACCGCGTGCAACCCTATGGCGAACTGCCGCGCTGCCTGTGGCAGCGCCTCCTGCTCGAGCTGCGCGACCATCTCTGGCCCTGGAGCACGGACGGCTGGCGCAGCCGCCGAGCGCTGCAGATGGCGGGCATCTCGCTGGCCATCGCCGCCACGCTGGCCTGGGGCCTGGCGGCGCAGGGTCGACTGTCGGCGGTGGCCATCATCGCCTGGTGGTTTGGATGGAGTGTCTACGAGGTGCTGATCCGCATGTCCGGCCGCCGCTACGTCAAGGACGGCCCGTGGTGGCAGGCGGGCTACAGGGTGGCCAACTGGATGGACATGATCAGCTATGTGGGCTTCAAGAACCTGATGATCGGCGCGGCGCTGTTCCTGGCGCTCAAGGGCATGGGATGGCTGACACCGTGACCCGCCTGCTGATCGCCGCCGCGCTGGCCTGGCTGCTCGGCAACCCAGCACTGGCCGCCACCTGGCGCGTCCAGCCGGGTGAGCGGATTCAGCCGGTGCTTGATCGCGCTGCTGCCGGCGACATCGTCGAGGTGGCGACCGGCTTCTACGATGAGAGCCTGCGCATCGTTCGGCCGCTCACCTTGCGCGGGGCAAACATCGGCGCGGGCCGCCCCACCCTCAGTGGCGGGCAGCGTGGCGACACCATCCGTGTGGCCGCCACCGATGTGACGATCGAGGATCTGATCGTGCGCGATTCAGGCCACAGCCTGGTCGACCAGCATGCCGGCATTTATGTGCAGCCCGGCAGCCACCGCACTGTGGTGCGGCGCTGCGACCTCACCTACAACCTGTTCGGCTTGTGGATCGAGAAGGCAGACCAGGTGCGCATCGAGCGCAATGTGATCACGGGCCTTCGCGACCTGAACTCGCCGCAGCGCGGCAACGGCGTGCAGCTCTACAACACACGAGGGGCGCAAATCATCAGCAACCAAATCAGCTTCGTGCGTGACGCGCTGTATGTGGACGTGTCACACGACGCGGTGTTTCGTGGCAACCGCCTGCACCACAGCCGCTACGGCACGCACTACATGAACTCCTACCGCAACCTGTGGGAGAACAACGACAGCTACCTCAACCGCGGCGGCCTGGCGCTGATGGAGGTGCGCGACAACACTGTGCGCAACAACCGCACCTGGGGCAACTCTGACCACGGCATCATGCTGCGCACACTGCAGGATTCAGTGATCGAGGGCAATGTGGTGGCCGGCAATGCGCGCGGCTTCTTCATTTATGACGTCGAGTACGCCACGCTGCGCGGCAACCTGGTGGTGGACAACATGGTGGGTGTGCACCTGGCCGCGCTGTCCACGCGCAACGTGGTGCAGGACAACGACTTCATCGGCAACCGCGAGCAGGTACGTTACGTGGGCAGCCGCGATGAGGCCTGGGGGGCCACCGCCAGCAGCCCAGGCCGTGGTGGAGGCGGTGGCGGCAACCACTGGTCCAACTACCGCGGCTGGGACCGCAACGCCGATGGCCGCGGCGACGTGCCCTACGAAGCCAACGACCTGATTGACCGGCTGCAGTATCGCCATCCCGCCATGGGCCTGCTGATGGGCAGCCCGGCGGTTCAGGCGCTGCGCCTGATCGGCCAGCAATTCCCGGTGCTGCGCGCGCCCAGCGTGGTGGACGCCGCGCCGCGCATGCACCCCACCCACAAGCACTGGAGCCACTGGATTGGTCACCGCTTCCACTGAGACTGCCGAGACCGCGCTGCGGCTCGACGCAGTGGTCAAACGTTATGGCGAGCACACCGCGCTCGACGGCGTGAGCCTGGCCGTGCCCCGCGGCCAGCTGTTCGGCCTGATTGGCCACAACGGCGCCGGCAAGAGCACGCTGTTCAAGCTGCTGCTCAACCTCATCACACCCACCAGCGGCCGGCTGTGGATTGCCGGGCACGAGGTGCGGGGCACGGCCAGTCGCGATACCCGCCGCCGCGTGGGCTACCTGCCCGAGAACCTGGTGCTCTATGACAACCTCGACGGGCTGGAGACGCTGCAGTTCTTCGCCCGCATGAAGGGCGCGCCGCTGGCCAGCTGTGCCGGGCTGCTTGAGCGCGTGGGCCTGGGCGGCGTGGGCCGCAAGCCGGTGCGCGGCTACTCCAAGGGCATGCGCCAGCGCCTGGGCTTTGCCCAGGCCCTGCTGGGCGCGCCCGGGCTGCTGCTGCTGGACGAACCGACCACCGGGCTTGACCCCGCCGGTACGCGCGACCTCTTCGATCAGCTGCAGCGCCTGCGCGATGTCGGCGTCACCCTGGTCATCAGCTCGCATGTGCTGGCCGAGCTGCAGGGGCGCGTGGATGCGCTGGCCATGCTGGCCAGCGGCCGCCTGGCGGCGCAGGGCACAGTGCAGCAGCTGCGCGAGCGCTCGGCCCTGCCGCTGCGCCTGGTGGTCACCGCTGCGGCCGCGCAGCTGGACGCGCTGCCTGCCGCCCTGAGCGGCCACGACGGGCTGGTGCTGCAGCGCCAGGCACCCGACCGGCTGCAGCTGGCACTGCCGCGCACCCAGAAGATGGCCGTGCTGGGCCTGCTCACGCGGCTTGGCGTAGATGATCTGCAGCTGCACGAGCCCACGTTGGAAGACGTGTACTTCGACATGCGGAGTGCGGCATGAGATCGCCCGTGCCGGCCGCCGCCACAGGCGTCGAGCCCCAGCCGTCGCTGACCCAGCCCGCCGCCGACGCACCCGGCGCGCCCCTGCAATGGCGCCCGCTGCTGGCCGTGTCCCACAAGGAGTTCCGCGACCGGCTGCGCAACCGCTGGGTGCTGGCGGTCAGTCTGGTGTTTGCCGCCTTCTCGTTCGCCATCACCTGGTTCGGCGGCGCCAGCCAGGGCCTGATCGGCCCCGGCTCGCTGGAGCTCACCATCGCCAGCCTGGTCAGCCTGGTGATCTACCTGATCCCGCTGATCGCGCTGCTGCTGGGTTTCGACAGCATCGTGGGCGAGCGCGAGCGCGGCTCGCTGGATCTGCTGCTGGCCCTGCCGGTGACGCGCCTGGAGCTGCTGCTGGGCAAGTACCTGGGCCTGGCGCTGGCGCTGGCGGTGGCCACGCTGCTGGGCCTGGCCGGCGTGGCGGTGCTGCTGTTCATGCGCTTTGGCCAAGCAGGGCTGTACCACTACGGCGGCTTCATGGTCAGTGCGGTGCTGCTGGGCCTGGCCTTTCTCAGCCTGGCCATGCTGCTGTCCACGCTGGCCCGTGACCGCGCCCATGCCTCGGGCCTGGCCATTGCCACCTGGTTCGTGCTGGTGCTGGTGTTTGACCTGGTACTGCTGGGCCTGCTGGTGGCCACCGGTGGTGACCTGGGCGGCTGGCTCGACGGTGACCGCGCCGCCTGGCTGCTGCTGCTGAACCCGGCTGACGTGTTCCGCATCCTCAACGTGTTTTCGCTGGACGACGTGCGCCGCACTTACGGCCTGGCCAGCCTGGTGCCGCCGGAACTGGGCAACCCCTGGCTGATGGGCTCGGCCATGGCCGCCTGGATCGTGCTGCCGCTGACCCTGGCCTCCTGGAGATTCAAGCCATGACCACCCCCCTCCCCACCACAACCATCGCCCCGGTCAGCCGTCGCCGTCTGCTGTGCCGCTGCGGCGCCGGCCTTGTTGCACTGGGCACGCTGGCACTCACCGGCTGTGGCCGCAGCCGTGACGACAGCGGCCCCGTGGCCGCCGCCGATTTCGACAACGCCGCCAGCTGTGCGCTCGACGGCATGCTGCTGTCCGAATACCCCGGCCCCAAGGGCCAGATGCGCGTCAACGGCCAGGCCCAGCCGGAGTGGTACTGCGACACCCTTGAACTGCTCAACGCCATGCTGCGCCCGGAGCAGGTGCGACAGCTGCAGGGCGCCTGGGTGCAGGACATGGCGCGTGCCGACTGGGAGCGCCCACGCGGCCACTGGATCGATGCGCGCAGCGCGCACTATGTGCTGGGCAGCCGGCGCAAGGGCTCGATGGGCGCCACCGCTGCCAGCTTTGCCGACGCCGCCGCGGCCGCAGCCTTTGTGCAGCAGCATGGCGGGCGTGCCGTGGCCTTTGCCGAACTGAAACCCGAGATGGTGGATTTGTCGGGCGGCGCGCTGCACGACACACGCATGTGATGGACCACGCAGGGCACTCACGTCTGCGCCGCCAGTGGCTGGGTGGTGCCGCCATCGGTTCAACGCTGGCCGCAGCAGCGCTGCTGGACAGCAGTGCGGGCTCGACACTGTGGCGCCGGGCCGGGCAATGGGTTGGGCTGCGGCCCGAGGTGCCAACGCCGGCGGGCGAGGTTTGCATCGTGGCGCCACCCGTGCCGTACGACGCGCAGTCCGGCCGGGCGCCGCTGGCCGCGCGCGAGGTACCGCCGCAGGCGCGCTGCCCGGTCTGCGGCATGTTCCCGGCACGCCATCCGCGCTGGGCTGCGATGCTGATTTTTGACGACGCCGCCGCGCAGTTCTTCGACACCCCCAGCCACCTGTTCCTGTACCTGCAGAACATGGGCCGCTACCAGCGGGGCCGCACCCCGCAAACCGTTCGCGCGCTCTGGACTGCCGATCACCTGGGCAGCGGATGGCTGCCGCTGGATCAGGCCGTGTTCGTGCATGGTGCGCGCGTGCTGGGGCCGATGCGCACGCCAGATCTGCCAGCTTTTGCCAGCGCCGAGGCCGCCGAGGCGTTCAGGGCAAACCGAGGCGGCATCCTGCTGCAGGCGAACGAACTGCGCCAGCGCCTTCCCGATACGCTTCGCGCCTTGGCGCCACATCGGCACTGAACGCGGCGGCAAATGGTGAACGCAAATGACCAGGATCGAGATCCTGGTCTGCACCATTTCTGTTCAACGTGGCTGCATTCTTCGAGTTGTGGCCTGCTGCCCTGCTGCCCCTGCTGCGCATGCTGTATGAGCTGGCCAGCCGGCCAGCTGGCACGACGCCGCGCTCGGTGGCCGTTTTGTGGTCAGCTTCTCAAGGAACAGCACGCGCACCTTCTACACCAGCGGCGGCAATGATGACCGGCACCGCAGCTGCGGGTGGCCACCGCCGGTGTGTATGCCGGTTCCCCAGCGCGCTACGCCACATCCATACAAAACAGCTACGTCCTGGCCTTCGTACCCGACAACCCGTTTGCGTCGCTGACCGCCGCGCAGATCGCCAAGCTCGCCGATGCCGACTGCGCCCCGGGCGGCATGATGGGGGCGGTGTGCATGACAGCCACGATCGTCGCCAGCTAAGGCGCGTCGGGCACCATGAGCGGCTACCCGGTCAGCCAGGTGATCATGCGGCGAAGAGCATTGCCACGCCGCATTGGCGGGCCAGCGTGCTGCTGACAGCACCGCACCGGCTGTGCTTTTGTCGGCCGGCGTGCCCTGCCTGATCGAGCACCGCGACGCACTTCGGGCAGCGGGGGCCGAGCGGGTAGGGTTGTCCCCCCAGGCCAGCGGCTTCATGCAGGTGATCGACGACTTTGATGCCGTGCTCAACCACGGCCAGCCGACCAACGAGCGCATAGCCCGGTGGGCCCATGCCGGTGCGCCGCAGCCACTGGTGGCCGGCTACGCCTTCGGCGCCCCGGGCATGGCCCTGGCGCTGTCTGAAACCGCAGGTGTCAGCGCATGATTCCTATGAATCTGGCCACGCAGTGGCTGAGCCACCATGCCCACGGCCTGGCCAGACATTTGGACACGTTGGGCCCTTTGCCGCCATGGCTTGCCCACGCCCAGGCCAAAGTGGCCCGACGCGTTGTGCGCCTGCCCAGCACGCCGCCGTCTGTGGTGGCGGCGCTCGCCATCATCCGCCAACTTTGGCCGCGCTTTCCGGTCGAGATGCGCGAGGGCTTGTGCAGCCGTGTGATCGAGTCTCGCTGTCACTGAATCACGCGTGGTGGCCGTACCTGCCCGCCGAGCTGCGGTCGGGCTTGATGGACCGGGCGCTGGCGCTGGAAGTGACTGATCGCAAGAAGCATGTGCTCCTGCGGTGCGCCGATGATGGCCTTCATCCTGTTTCTGCCGGCCACACCTGCAGCCTTCATCTGGCGGCACGCTCGCGCGTCTGGCGGCGACTGGCCTATGGGCTAGACAGCATCACTGGCCTGGCCGCAACGCATCAGCTGCGCATCATTGGCGACAGTGCGCTCGCGCTATTGCTGATGCGGGCGCCGGTTGCCATCGCGCCGCCAGTGAGCCTCACCCGGGCAGATTGACTTCTCCGAAGGCCAGCGACACCGTCTCTGGTGTCGAATCCAGCGCCTGCACCAATGGCTGCCCTCTGGCGGCTGACAAGCAGCGACCGCCGACAGAATGTTCTGCCAGTTGCCTTTTCAAAGTGCCTACCCAGCGGTATGACCGCTGTTGAGGGGAAAGGTAAGAGCGCCGGATCAGGTCGACACCAGCGTTCGACAAGCGGGGCGTGGCGCTCGGACGATGATGCAGCGCCCCCCTGCAACCCGCCGCGATCCCTCTCAGGCGCTCAGCCGTTGTCCGAGGTTAAGCGACGACTGCACCCGTCCTGACGCGGCCTTGGTGCGTGCGCCCAAGGCCTTGCCGCCCTCGGCGCCGCGCTGACGACCCGACCAACCACCTGGTAGGCCGGGAAGGTTGCCGGTACGTTCTACTTCGGCCAAGGCCTCGCGGTCCAGCACATGCACGGCATAGGCACGCACTGCAATCACGCCGGCATCCACCAATGCACGCAAGCCGCGTGACAAGGTCTCTGAACTGACGCCCAGCTGCTGGGCCAGGTGCTGCTTGCGGATGTGCATGGTCCACACCGACTGCGGCTGACCGTTGGCGCTGCAAGCCGTCTCGTCGAGCACCCGGCCCGCAAGCCGGGCCCCGAAGCCGCAGTTTCGCAGCGTGCGCAGGCCGTCACGCAGCAGCACGGCCTGACCTGCCAGCACCTGACCGAAAGCCAGCGTGGCCGCAGGGTCGGTGCACATGGCGTTCACCACGGCATTCAATGGCAGCGCCAGGGCCTCGCTGTCACGCAGCGCAGTCAAATCGTGAAACCAGGCCGGCTGTGTGCCCAGTGCGCCAAAAACGTCCATCCATTCACCGCGGTGCACGCGCCGCGTCTCGGTGAAGCAACCATGGCGATCACGTCCACCCAGCGCCAACTCGCCGCGGCGAAGCAGCCACAGCGCCCGGACTGGACGAGTGGGGCACGGATGTCGCAGGGGGCCCTCGGGCAGCTCGACAGCAAAAGCAGCGGCCATCAATTGCGCCATGGTGCCAGGCGGCAAGCCCACCGGGGCCAGCGCCTCGTTGAGCAACTCCTCGTCAATTTGGCGCGGACATTGGCTCGCCAGACCAGTCAGGTCATGAAGGGTCGACATCGGTAGCGCTCCTGTTGGATGTTTGGGTAGTGGGTTGTCGCGGCTCAGGCATCACGTCCACAACCACCCCCGCCGCTGCCGCAACCAAGGCTGGAATCTGGCAGGTTGAGGCCCTCAAAAAGAAGATTGTTCTCCAGGTGAATATGCAGCATCAGATCCTCGCGCAGCGTGTGCAAGCCGGCCAGCAGGGCGCGCCATGTGTTGCAGGCCCCCGGAGGCTGCGCGAGGCCGTGCGCCAGTGCCACCATGCGCGCCAGCGCCTCGCCGTGCTGCAGATGTTCGTGACGCATCATCGACACCGGTGGCAGGCCCATCGGCGGGACGCCGCTGCGCAACATCGGGAACAGGATCTGCTCTTCCTTCTGCATGTGGCTTTCCAGTTCCTGGAACATGTCCTCCAGATGGTCGGCCAAACCGTGGGGACACTCTGGCCGCTCGGCATGCACCATTTCCACACGACGCGACAAGCGGATCAGTTCCGGCAGTTGCTGCCGATGCCGCTGGTGAAAGCGGTTCAGGATGTGGTCGATCAACTGGTCAGTGCTGGCTTTGCGCCAGTCGATGTCCAGCGCATCAGGCTGGTCCTGCAAGGCCGCCAGTTCGTCGAGCAAGGGCTGCGCTGGTAGGCCCTTCTCGGCCAGCGCGGCGCGCAGCGAGGCGTTGCCGCTGCAGCAGAAGTCCAGCGCGTAGCGAAAGAACAGCGCCGTAGCACCTGGCAGGCTGCGGGCCAGATCGCCCAGCGAGCGATCCATCAGTGCCTCGTTGGTCGAGAGGTGGGCGACTGTCAAGTTCATGAGGCGACCTGCGTGAAGCGTCGGGAGGTTGTAGCGCCGCGTCGCAAGGCCCGGGCCAGCGAGTTCTCTGTGTTCTGACAGGCACTTGGCAGTGACAAGGGTCAACATCACCCCGGAGCCACATGGTGAGAATCGCCGCTTGCGGTACGAATGACCATGCTGCCAAACATTCTTCTGAGCGATCTCACGGTGCATCTGCCCACCGGTGTCCGGTTGCAACGGGTGGTGGCTACATTGCAGGCAGAGTTCGGCGCAGATGCGGTGGCCTTGCTGGCGCTGGAGGCTCACCCGACGCCCTGCCTACGACCGGTGGCCGCCGCCGGGCTGAGCCGCGACGTTCTGGGCAGACGTTTTGCGCTGTCACAGCAGCCACGGCTGGCCACCATTGCCGCAACACGAGAGGTCGTCGCTTTTGCGGCGGACAGCACGCTGCCTGATCCATACGACGGTCTCGTGGACGGCCACCGGGGCCAGGCGCTTCCGGTACACGATTGCATGGGCTTGCGACTACAACAGGAGGGGCGCCCCTGGGGCGTGCTGACACTGGATGGTCTGGTGCCAGGGCGTTTTTCCCCGCAGCAGCACGACCGCTTGGCGCGCATGGCGCCGCTTGTTGAGGCCTCGGTGCGCATCAGCCGTCTTGAACAGGAGAATCACGATCTGCGGCATGGCCATGCCCGTGCGCTGCGCGCCATGGAAGATGCAGGCGCGCTGTCCATGGGCAGCGACGACCTCGAAATTGTGGCCCTCAGCGCCGCCATGCAGGCGCTGCTCGACGAAAGCGAGGTGGTGGCACGCAGCAATCTGCCGGTGCTGCTGCTGGGCGAAACAGGGGTTGGCAAAGAGTTGTTTGCGCGGCGATTGCATCGCCTATCTCAGCGGCAGGGCAGGGCGCTGGTGCTGGTGAACTGTGCCGCATTGCCAGAAACCCTGGCCGAGAGCGAATTGTTCGGCCATGTGCGTGGCGCTTTCTCTGGCGCGACGTCTGATCGGCCTGGTCGCGTGGAAGCCGCCGAGGGTGGGACGCTGTTCCTGGACGAGGTAGGAGAGTTGCCATTGACGCTGCAGGCCAAGCTGCTGCGCACGTTGCAGAACGGCGAGATCCAGCGGCTGGGGTCGGACCGCACCCGCACCGTGGATGTGCGCATCGTGGCCGCCACCAACCGCGACTTGCGAGCAGCCGTACGCGGCGGCCACTTCCGTGCCGATCTTTATCACCGCTTGTCGGTCTATCCATTGCCGATCCCGCCACTTCGCGGACGACAGGCAGACATACTGCCGCTGGCCGGCCGATTTCTTGAGGTGAACCGCGCGCGCCTGGGTCTGCGCGGCCTGCGACTGGCGGATTCTGCTGAACGGGCCTTGATGGCCTATGCATGGCCTGGGAACGTCAGGGAACTGGAACACGTGATCGGGCGTGCAGCGTTGCGCGCTGCTGGCAACGGCACGGATCGGTACCGTATCGTGACCATAGAACCTGATCTGCTCGGACTCCACTCCGACACCCTGGCAGTTGTTGCCCACGTTGCAAACCCTGACGCATCAACCTTCACACGCTTTGCCGGCCACACCCCGCGAGAAGCGGCAAGAGCCGCGAAGTCCCAGGCCATCGAATCCGCATTGACGGTCGCAAAGGGAAACTGGGCTCAAGCAGCGCGGTCGCTGGGTATGGATGCGAGCAATTTGCACAAGCTGGCGCGCCGCCTGGGTTTGAAGGAGGACGGCGGTGTGAACCGCAGGCCATGAGCGACCGACCTTTCCGCGCGAACCAACTGGGCGTGCCTCGCGGCCGAGCCTTGCCGCAGACGCAGATGCAGACGCAGATGCAGACGCAGATGCAGATGCAGATGCACTTGAAGTTGCGGCACCACAGGACCAAGGAGGAAGACGTTTTGTCGCCAATACTGGAACGAAGGGTCACCGGCCTCGTGACTCCGCCGATCTGTGTGTTGCAGCTGCGGCACGGGGCGGATGCTGGCCGGCAAATGAAGGTGATCCGCCGTACCGTTTCACCGGCTCATGCATGCCGCTTGTGGCGTCGACTCTGTGCGGCGGCGGGAACTTTCTCCGGTCGCCCGAACCGACCCTTCGGGGTGGAGAACACGACGCTGCAATCGCAGTTCGACAGCGCCTTGGCCCGAGAGCTGAAGGGGGTCAAGCAGTGAGCAAGCGTTTCCCGGTGAAGCCGGCCCACCCGGAGCGTGTCTGCTGGGGCTGCGATCGGTACTGCCCAACAGATGCCATGGATTGCGGGAACGGCAGTGTGGCGACCCTGCATCCCGCCGAACTCTTTGGCGAGGACTGGCTGAACAGTGGCTTGGACGCCCAGCATCCTCCGCCACCGAGCCTTCCTGACAACGCTTCGCCGGAGCCTGAAGAGAGAGATTGATCTGTGTTCGCGCAGAAGAAGCGCAATCTCTCGACACGACGCCGCACGGCCTGGGCCCCATCCGCGGCGCACGTGTAGCCGAGCCCGACAGCCTGCAAGGCCTCGACGACGCACCCAGTACAGTTCCGGGAGATGGCACGAGGTTTCCGTTGGGCGTTGGGCCTGGCGCGCGTTAAAGGGTGAACCCTAGCCATCGGCATCCTGGTACTTTTCATCGTGTGCGTGATGATGCTCGCTTGGCGTAAAAGAGCCTCGGCCCGGCGTATCCGCCACGTCGGTCAGCGTCGAGCGCCGCGCCGGCAGAAGGACCCGACAAATGATGAAGAACGCTCTGGAGGGGAACCGTTGGCTGCTGTGGCTGGGGCTGCAGCGCCAGACCGTGGACGCGCGCGAGCGCGCCCGCGATGTGCTGGGCGCCATGCTGGGCCTGTGGGTGGCTGGCGCGCTCACGTGGTGGGGATGGGGCGCCACCTCGCCGTGGCTGGCCGCGACGATGGGTGCGTCGGCGGTGCTGCTGTTCGCTGTGCCGAGCAGTCCCCTGGCCCAGCCCTGGCCGGTGATGGTGGGCAACGTGATGTCCGCGCTGGTGGGCGTCGCGGTGTTCCGGTGGCTGGGGCCTACGCCCGCTGCGGCTGCGTTGGCGGCCGGCCTGGCGCTGGCCTTGATGTTCCCCTTGCGCTGCGTGCACCCGCCTGGCGGCGCCGTGGCCATCACGGCCGTGCTGGGCCAGGCCACGGTGCATGACCTGGGGTTCGGCTTCGCGCTGGTGCC
>CAYPDO010000030.1:0-17328 GCA_964409495.1 uncultured Bordetella sp. | reverse complement strand
ATCAGCCACCAGGCCCACGTCCGCTGGACGTCCGGGGACTGGCTGGCTTGCGACACTGCGTCGACCGATGGCACAGGGAAACCCAGATGACCCGGCAGCCAGCCGGACGATGCCACCAGTTGCGCGAAGAAGTCCGGGGTCAGGATCGTGGTTTCCCAGCTCAGTGTGTACTGGCGAAACGAAAAGGACAGCAGCAGCCCGACCAGGATGCACAGCAGCGCGCCCATCCACATCAAGTGGTTGATCAGACCCAGCGCCCAGGGCAGCAAGCGCGCCTTGCCCAGCGTTTCGACCACAGCGCGAAGCAGGCCGAGCGCATTCGGCGAACGCACGCCCGGGGCGCGGATCGCCAGCGCCAGCGTCCAGCGCGCAAGGCCGCCGCCTTGCGTAGGGCCTGACCACATCAGGCTCAGCAGCCACAGCAACAAGCTCAGGGTCGGAAAGCTCAACACTGCCATCAGAGCGGCCACGGCGTTGATGCGCCGGTCATGGCCCGCGACCGTAGCCAGCACCTCCCACGAAACCAGCCCGATCAAACCGGTCATGCAGGCGGCGATCAACGGCGTCGTCCGGCGCCACCCCTGCAGTTCCTGCAGCAGGCCGCCGGGGCGATTGGCCAGCATCCAGGCGCGGGTCGTCAGACGCCGAAATGCGTCCGTGCTGCGCGTGGCCGCGCAACGGAACGCCTCGTCGTCGTCCATCCTGCCCGTCGACAGTTCCACCGACCGCACCACGCCGAACAACACCGACGCAAGCCATGCCGACTCAGGGGGGTCTGAATTCATTACTCGCGCAGGGGGAAGGTGAATCGTCACCTGGGACGAATGGCCATCGAGCGGGCTGGCTGAGGCCCTCTGGCCCGGATCCGATGGGTCGCAAAGTCTATCGCCTGCCGTTGCCGCCTTCGCCGCGCACTGAAGCAGGCGACGCCTCACTCCCTTAGCGGATGTTCTCCGCCGCGATGGCGCGGAAGATGTGCCTGCCCCGCAACGTGACGCTGATGGGCGACGGCTGCACAACTTGCGCGACGCGCCTTGACCGTATCTGCGGCTCTCTCAGCGCAAGCAGCCGACGGCGGTCAGACTGATCAACACATCGGAGATGCCCGCTTTCATCTCAGGCGAACTCAACAGGCCAACCCTCAACGAATGTGGGTTTGCAGACCCGGCAACCCTGAAAAGGACATTCAATGCCGTGGGAAAGATCGAGACAGGCTTCCTGGAAAGCCCACCAGTGAATTGATCTCCCGGTCCGCCAGCGTGGCCTCAATGTGCGCGCAGGGTTGCACCGCAGGCGTTCAGTGCCCGGCGCACGCCAGCCGTCAGTGCATGGTCTTAGCGCATCCGATGCAGGCGCCTGTTTACCCGGTTGTTCTGTCAGTGTCTTCGCCGCCCCTAACAGCCAAAGGACTCCCACGATGACACGCACCCAAGCCGCCGCTCTCGCAACACCTTTGCTGTTGGCGCTCTGCGGCGCATCATGCAATCCGCCACGTTCGATCGCCGCAGACGAGCACTTCCTGTTGGCCTACGTCGCGCAGTCACGCACCAGCACAGCGACGACGGTGGTCATCCGGCAGTCGGCAGACGGACGGAACTGGACGGATCTTCCATTGCCGGTCGAAGACAACGTCGAAGGCGGATCCAGCAATGGCGTGGGCATTGGTGTCGACCGAGCGGGACTGCAGCGCGTGCTCGCCGTTGGCAAGTTCACGAAGCAGACCAGTCTTCGATACAGTGCGCTCGGCGCCTGGGAGAGCACGAGCACCTACGACGTATTCGTGCCACCGACCGGCGCCAATCCCGCCAACCGCAACGCCCAGTCCGCGCCAGCCGTGGCGCATCAGCCGGGCCGTCACTGGATCGTGGCGATGAACTCCTGTTCTGGTGAATTGCGGTTGATGGAGTTCAATCCCGCCTCGCACCCGTCGTCGCGCCTGAGCCAGATCACCGAAACGATCGCACCAAGTTGCGCGCCGGAATCGAGCCGGCGGCCGGTGATCGTCACTGGCAAAGACAAGATGTTGCTGGCGAATCTGGTTGCGCCCGGCGGCAGCGCTGAGCGGTTGGAACTTCTTTCAGCCAGCCCGACCGCAAGCGCGGCAGCGACATTTGCACCGCTGGCCGCGATACCTTCACCGCCCGTCGGACACAACATGCTGGACATCTGCCTCGCCCAGGACAATCGCGGCGCGTTCTTTCTGGGCATGCTCACCGTCCAGCCCGGATTGGTTGCGAATACCGGCCAAGCCCATGACCCAGAGGTTCGCCTCTTCAAGGCAGACGCGGCAACGCTCTCGTTTGAATCGATCGGTCCGACGATAGACAAGCTGGGCGTCAGCGCAGCGCGACGCCTGCAGTGTGCGACGAAACCCGCTGGTGGCGAGGTGTTGGTACTGACGGTGGGTGAATTCGCCCAGACAGCGACCCTGGTAAACGTGAGCGCCGGTACTCTCGATCGCTTTTCGGCCGCTGACGTCCGCTCGATATTCACTGCCGGTCGTGCAGCGAACCTGCCTTTCGCATTGGTCCTTGGCGGCCAACCGCGACCTTGACCGCTGGGCTGGCATGGCCTTGAAGTGATCGTGCGCGCCATTGCGCCGCTTGCGGCTGCGGCCCATGCCCAGTTTGGCGACGGCCTTCAACTGCGCGCGGCACGCCAACAGACGTTGAACCCGAAGCACCCAGATGTCCTTGAGCTTGGGCAGGGCTCCCTGTCCGACGAACCGGCTCTTGTCCCGCTGCTCGCGATGGACAACGTTGGCGATCGAGCCCATGCAGGGCTCGCATCGACCTGCGGGCCAGACGGCCGACGCCGAGAGCGTTCGAAGAGGCCTGGCCCTGGGTCAACGCTGACGCCACCGCCTCGACGCGCAGACGGGCGGCCCACTGGCTTGGTCAGCTGATCACCTCACGCTGCCGGCGAGGCGCCGGCGGTGGCCAGCGACCGTTGTGGCGCCATGCCATCAGATGCCTTGGAGGGATCCAGCGCTCGCGCAGTTCCGCCAGGCTCGGTCGGCAAGGTCGCCACAACCTTGATTTCGAACTGGAAGCCATAGAGCCAGGTGACACCGATCCCTGTCAACGTCGGGTGTGGCGGCGCTCCCCAGAACTCCTGCATCACCGGCCAGATCGTCGGCAGCGTGGTCTGCGGATCGACAATGAATACGGTGACGTCGATCACGTCATCAAAGGTGCAGCCGGCTGCGGCCAGCACCGCGTTCAGATTGGTGAATGCCAGTCGAACCTGGGCGGCCAGCTCAGGCTCGGGCGAGCCATCCTCGCGGCTACCGACTTGGCCCGAGACAAACAGCAGGCCGTTGGCCCGCACCGCCGGCGAATACCGGTTCTGCTCGTAGAGCGCCTGGCGCCCGGCCGGAAACACCACATCCCGCAATGCCATGGAGATCTCTTCTTGAGAGGCACCTGCAGGCGCCTCGGGGTTGAACATGGCGCGAATCTAGGAGTTCGCCTCGAGCAGATCAATCGGCCAGGGCAACAATCACCGTTTGCGATCGCCAAACAGTGATCGAAGGACAGGGAACTGGCGTGGACCGATTCGATGCGATGCAGGCGTTTCTCAGGGTCGTGGAGACCGGCAGCTTTACCAAGGCCGCTGAGGCCCTGCAACTGAGCAAGACCACCGTGACGCACCTGGTCCAGCAGCTGGAGACACGCCTGCGCGTGAAGCTTCTTCATCGCACAACGCGAATGGTGAAGGTGACCCCCGATGGTGCCGCCTACTACCAGCACGCCTTGCGAGTGCTGGCCGACATGGACGATGCAGAAGCCAGCCTCTCAGGCAACGCGGCCACGCCGAGGGGCCGCGTGCGGGTGGATGTGCCCAGTCCCGTCGCCCGTCTCATCCTCGTGCCTGCGCTGCCTGGCTTCTACGCACATTACCCGGACATCCAGGTTCACATGGGTGTGAGCGATCGGCGCGTTGACCTGCTAGGTGAAGGCGTGGACTGCGTGCTTCGCGGAGGCGTGTTGACAGATTCGTCGCTGGTCGGGCGACGCGTGGCCGAGTTGCCGATGGTGGCTTGCGCCGCGCCGGCCTACCTGCAACGTGCCGGCAAGCCCGAGCACCCGCTGGCCCTTGCGAGCGCGCCACACTGCATCGTCGGCTTCCTGTCGGCGCGCACCGGCAGGATCCTGCCCATGGCGATGACGCGCGGCGAAGAGCGCATCGATGGCCCGATGCGCCACGCACTGGCGGTCGACGACGGCAACGCCTACCTGGTGGCCGGTCTGGCGGGGCTTGGCGTGCTTTGCCTGCCACGCTACATGGCCGACCCCCATCTCGCCAGTGGCGAACTGGTGCCCTTGTTCGAAGACTGGCGCCTCGAACCCTTGCCCATGGTGGTGGCCTTCCCCTCAAGTCGCCATCTGAGCGCAAGGGTACGGGTCTTTGTCGAGTGGGTCGCCGAGCTGATGGCGCACCACGGGCGGGTCGTCGAGTAGGCGCTCGGCATCCCGGTTGCCGGGCCGCGCCCGTTTCCTGGGGCGGCGGCCCGAATCGCCCGGTCGCTCCACGGAGATCGTTGTCGGCTTGTGGGTGCCCACCGCGACCGTGCAGATGCCGCGTTGGGGCCGATCCGAGTCTGCCGAACCGACAGGACCCGGTCGTGTGGCTGACGGTCGGCCCGGAGGTGCCCGGTGCCAGGTCACCTCGCCGGAGCGACCGGCCCCAAATGCCAAGCGGCTGCACGTCGCGCAGAGCGCCACGTCGCCGCCTTGTGCTTTCATCGTCTGGCGTGCGTCCAGCAGCAGCTGGGCGCCCGCTGCAATGCCTGTGGTGCACCTGCATCCAGCACAGGCAGCATCCGGCGTGAGACTAGGTTCTTGCCTGTTCCAGCGAGAAGGCGTGCAATCCTGTCGTCACGTTGGAGCGAACTGCAGTGCTGGCGCATCTGCTTCGCCGGCCGGGAGCACGACTTGAGCAACGCGCGCGAATTCAGGATCTACATCTCGTCGACCATCGACGACCTGCTCGATGAGCGCGCTGCGGCCAAGGAGATCGTCGGCTCGCGCGGGCGCCTGATCGACAGCTACCGCGTCACCGAAGAGGCCCACGAGCAGAAATGCGTGGACGATGTTCGCCAGGCGCACCTGTACATCGGCATCATCGGCCATCGATACGGCTGGGTACCCCGCAAGCGGGCCGACGGCACGCCGATCTCGATCACCGAATGCGAGTTCGAAGCCTGCGAGCAGCCCGGGCAGCGCCCGATACCGCGCCTGATGTTCGTGCGCACGGTGGCCTACGAGGCCTTCGACGATCGCGAGTCCCCCGTGCCGGCCGATCCGGTGCTGCGCCAACAGCGCCGGTCTGCGCTGGAGCGTTTTCGCAGCCGCGCACTGGAGACGGGCATCAAGTTCGACAAGCTCGAAGACTTCAAGCTGCGGCTGCAGGAGGCGGTGATCGCGGCACGCGACAACTTCCACCGCGCCGACGTGCCGGGACAGCCGCTGCTGGCGCAGCAGCAGGACTGGCCCTCGCGCCTGAAGCCGCTGGCGCTGCTGACCGTGGGCGGTGCCGACGAAGCCGTACGGGACCAGATCGCACGTGGCGCGGGCGAGCAGATCGACGCCACCACCTTGCGCATCTCCGATGCCGATCTCGCCTGGCAGGCCCACATCGGCCTGCGCGATGCGCAGCTCGGCGCGCTGCTCGTGTCAGACGCTTCGCTGAAGATGATGGATACGCAGCAACGGCGTGGCGTCTTCGCGCGCCTGCTGGTCAGCCTGCGGCGGCGAACCGGGTTCGCACCGCTGCTGTGCCTGGACGGCACCGAGAAGACCCTGCCCAAGACCTGGCCCGTCGAACCCGAGCAGGTGCTGGTGCTTGACCGTGCACGGCTGGAAGGCGACACGCAGGCCGCTGCCGCCGATCTGCTGCGCCGGCTGCGCGACCTGGTGCCCGGGCTTTCAACACAGACACGGCTGGCACTGCCCACGCTCGTGATCGCGCCGACGGATGCCGAGGTGCGCGCCATGCTGCAGGGCGGCAGCCCGGTGTTCGACGCGATAGCAGACGGCGACCTGCGGCACAAGCGCCGCGCCCAGCTGTCCGAACTGGCCGATCCCCTGAAGAAGTCCGATCCTGCATGGCCCGCCGGCAGGTACCACGCACGGCGCGAGGACTGGCGCTGCTTCGGCCCGCGCGCCGACAGCGCCGCCGCCATGCTGGCGCGCACCGTGCGCCAGCTGAACGAGGCGCTGCCGGGCTCGCGTGAGCGCGAGCAGCTCAAGCAGGCGCAGTTGCTGCTGCGCCCCTACTCGCTCGACGAGTACCTGCACGACGAGGACGGCTCGCGCCGCGTGGTCGAGGCGGTCTGCGACGCAGGCGCGCTGGTGCTGGTCGACGAATTGGCGTTGCTGCACCCGGCCCTGCGCATGGCCGCGCACGCCCTGCTCTCCAGCGCGCGCGGTGCGGTGGCCACCCTCAATGCCGCCGACCCGACCGCGCGGCAGACGCAGGAGCTGCTGTCCGAGCTGTCGCTCCTGCGGGTGGGCAGCGTGCTTGAGCGCTTCGACCTGCGGCGCGACCCGCAGTGCGAGGTGCATCTGGTCAGCGCCATGCGGCTGGAACGATGGCTGCGCACCGCCATTCCTCGCCTGCTGGCCGACCTGGCGGGGCTGAAGGCGCAGCCGGCGCTGGTGGCCCGGGCCGACGAGGTGCTGGTGTGATCGTCACCTTCTACAGCTACAAGGGCGGCGTCGGCCGCTCGATGGCGCTGGCCGCTGCAGCGCGCGCGCTCGCCTTGCGTGGGCTGAAGGTTCTGGTGGTCGATTTCGACCTTGAAGCACCGGGCCTGGAGCGCTACTTCCATGACGAGGCGGGTGCACGCTCACGGCGCGCCGAGCCCGGCCTGATGGATCTCATCGCCAAGTATCGCGAGGCGCTGACCGACAGCTCGGCCTTCGAAAAGAAGGAGTTCCAGCAGCTCGAACGTTATCAGCTGCCCGCGATCCACACCGCCGGCACCCGTGGCGGCAGTGTGTTCCTGCTCAGCGCCGGCTGCCGCGAGCCGCAGGAGCGGCTGCGCCAGTACGCGCTGTCGGTGCGCAACTTCGACTGGCAGGACTTCTTCTACAACTGGAAGGGCGACCGCTTCTTCGATTGGTTGCGCCGGCGCTGGCTCGACCGCAGCGACGACAAGGGCTTCGACATCGTGCTGGTGGACAGCCGCACCGGCGTGACTGAAATGGGCGGCGTGTGCGCCTACCAGTTGGCCGATGCCGTGCTGCTGCTGTGCGCGCCGAACTGGCAGAACCTCGAAGGAACCCGCGACGTGGCCCGCGATTTCACCAGCGAAAGCGTGCTGGCGCTTCGACACGACCGACGCTTGCAGACCGTGGCCGTGCCGGCGCGCCTGGCCGAAGAGCACCCGCGGCGTGCGGCCTTCCTGGCCGATTTCAAGCGGGAGATGGGCCTGCTGGGCATGCCCAAGGTGCTTGCCGACGCGGGCCTGAGCTACGAAACACTTTCACTGCGCTTCGACGGCAAGCTCTCGGTCGGCGAACTCGCCATCGGCGACCCGGCAGGGCCGCTGCTGCCGGGTTCGGCGTTCGGCGATGACATCGAGCGCCTGGCATCGGCGCTGCTGCTGCTGGCGCCTGCCGATGGCCCGCTGGCCCAGGCGCGGCGCGAAGCGCTGGACCACCTCAGCGGGCAGGTCGTGCCGGTGGCGGCGCCGCTGCAAGCGGATGCCTCCAAGTCGTCGGCCGGATTCGATGTCTTCGTGGACTATGGGCGTAGCGACGTCGCCATGGCGCGCCGTCTGGTCGAGGGGCTCGAGCGCCGCGGTCTGAAGGTGTTCTTCGACGAGCGCGACATCGCCGCGGGGCAGCGCTGGCAGCCGCAGCTGGAGCGCGCGCTGGCCTACAGTGCAAGCCTCGTGCTGTTGTTCGGCGAAGCATCGGTCTCCGAGGCGCGTGCTCCGCTTCTGGCGCTGGCGCGCCGGCAGATCGGGCTCCGGCTGGTGCCCCTGCTCTTGCCAGGCGGCAGGTTCGAGACGCTGGCCTCGTTCGGCGTGGACACCCAGCAGGCGCTGGACCTGCGCAGCGGCGTGGACGAGGCCGACATCGATGCCCTCGCGGGTTTGCTTCGCACGCGCCCGGGTGTCGACCCTGCTGCGGAAAGCCCGCGCGCGGAGGTCAACCCCTTCCCGGGCCCGCAGCCCTTCGACGACAGCGACAGCGCGCACTTCGTCGGGCGCGACCGCTTCGCGCACAAGCTGGCGCAAGCGGTGGTGGCGCACGACATCGTGGTGCTCGAAGGCGCAGCGCAGGTGGGCAAGACATCGCTTGTACGCGCCGGGCTGGTGCCGCTGCTGCGGCTGGGCATGCCGGGTGTCGGGCTGAAGGCAGTGCACTACCTGGACGGCGCCACGGGCCAGTGGCAGCCGCCGCGGCGCAGGCAACGCGCCGCAAAGGCCGACGCCCTGGAACTGGTGGTGCTGGACCATGCCGACCAGGCGCTGCCCGAAGCCGAGGCCGAGACCCATCGCGAGGCGCTGCTCACGACGCTGCTGGCGCATGCAGGCACAGACTACCGCCTGCTGGTCGTCCGCCGGGGCACCCGGCCTCTGCCGCCGGCACTGGTGCACCGCCGCCCCCCGGTGCTGCAACTGCCGCCGCTGGAGCGTGCCGCGTTCAAGCGCGCGCTCGAAGAGCCTGCGCGCGGCGCGGGCCTGTTGCTCGAACCAGGCTTGGCCGAGCGCCTGATCGACAGCGCCGGCCCGGCGCGCAATGCCGTGGCCCAGGTGCAGCGCGTGATGCCGCGCCTGTGGGAACAGCGCAACCGCGGTTGGCTCACCAACCAGGCCCTGAACGGGATGGGCCACCTGGCCGGCGCCTTCCGTGACTGGGTGCAGCAGGCGCTGGCCGCGCACCCGGCGCTGGCCCGGATCTCTGAGGCGCTGTTCCTGGCCGCCGTGTCACCCGCCGACGACCAGCGCCTGTTGCCGCGCGCACGGCCCTGGGCGCGCCTGCTCGCGCTGGGCGTGTTCGACGGCATGGGCCCCGCCGCGGCCGCGCATGCACGCGACACCCTGGCCGGCTTGCAACTGCTGGACCTGTGGCCTGACGACGACGCCGGCGTGATGCTGGCACCGGTGCGGTCCGACTGCCGCGACTACATCGGCCTGGCGCCCCGCGCGCTGCACAAGGAATTGCTGGACTTCATCGCCTGGCGCGCGGTAACCGAGCCGCTGGTGATGGCGTGGGTGGACAACGGGCGCACGGACGATGCCGTGTCGACGCGCATCGGGCTCGACCCGAAACAGAACGAGCACTGGCTGCGGCGGCGTCGCGAGTGGCTGCTGGCCGAAGAGTGCGACTACCTCGACAGCGTCGAGAAGCAGCGCGTGCTGCGCGTGCCGGACGGTGCCGGTGCCGAAGCCGGCACGCAGCTCGACGTGCTAAGCGGTCGCGACGCCGTGACGCTGGAGATCACCGACGGTCCGACCCTGGTGCTGCACCCCCAGACGGTGCGCGACCTGTTCGCGGCAGCCGATGGCAGCGGGCGCGACGCCGTGGGGGCTGCAGCCATCGGGCTGCCCAGCCTGTCGCGCGTCCGGGTGCTCGAACTCGAACCGGCGCGCGAGACGTTCGTCGAGCGTGTGCATGCCATCGAAGGCGGCGACCGGCTGGTGGCGCTGGACGACGGGCCGGATCCCTGGCTGGTCGGCCGGGAATGGCATCCACCGGCGACATACGAGCCGCTGCTGGTGCTGGTGCACGGGCTGCTGGCCGACTGCCAGAGCACCTTCGCGCCGCTGTGGCACGCCCACCCGCAGGTCTGGCAGCGGCTGCAAGAGGGCTATCGCGGGCGCACGGGCGCGTTCCAGCGGGCAAGCCTCAGCCGCACGCCGGTGGAGAACGCACTCGCGCTGGCTCGCGCCCTGCCGCCCGGTGCCCGTCTGCACCTGCTGACGCACGGCACGGGAGGGTTGGTCGCCGAGGTGCTGGCCTGCGCGTCAGCATGGTCGCGGCAACCGCGCCGCGCCGAAGACGAACTGGCCGGCAGCGCGCTGCATGAACTGACGCAGGAACTGGCCGCGCGCGGGCTGCACGTGGAACGCGTCGTGCGCGTGGCCTGCCCGGCACGCGGTCAGAGCTTCGCGGCGGGCCGACTGGATGCCTACCTCAGCATCTTCGGCTGGGTGGCGCGCAGGGCCGGCGTGGCCCTGCCGCTGCGCATCGACCATCTGCTGCTCGAAGCCGCGCGGCAGCGCATCGAGCCGGCCGCCCTGCCGGGCCTGGCTGCCGCCCTGCCCGGCAGCGGCCTCCTGCGCTGGCTGCCGGCCGTCGACGAGCCGGTGCCCGGCAGCCTGCGCGTGATCGCCGGCACGGCCACGGGCGCCGGCGCGGTCAGCGCCTGGCTGCGCGGGCTGATGGTTGACAGCTTCTTCGAGACCGACAACGATCTTCTGGTGCCCACGCGCTCGATGTTCGGCGGCGTCCCACGCCAGGGCGGTGCCACCTTCTTCGCGGCCGAGGCTGACCACTTCGGCTACTTCACCGATGCGACCTGCACGCGGGCCATCGCCGATGCCGTGCTGCTCGACGACCCGCCCGGCTTCCAGCCGATCGGCCCGCTCTCGTTCGCCGGAGACTCCGCCACTGGCTTGCGTTGACCGGATCGCAAGGGTGCCGGCGCAACCGCAGCGGCATCGACGGTCAACGGCACCGATTGATGACCACCACCTGGCCGCGCAGTGCTTGGGCGCTGGCGGGGTACTGCCCGCCCGGCTGCGGTTGAGCGTGGTGAGCCAGGGCAGCGTGCTCGCGCCGCAGGAGCTGCTGCAGGTGTTCGAGAAGCACTGGCGACGCGACGAGTACGGCAGCGTGGGCGGTGCCGGCCTGGCCCTGCACCTGGTGCGCAGCATCGCGCAACTGCATGGCGGCCGCGCCGGGGCCCAGAGCCTGCCCGACCGCCACACGGCCTTCAGCGTCGCGCTGCCGCTGCGCGTGCACTTGGCACCCCGAAGCTGACAAAGCAGGTCATTTCCACCGCGCCGCACTGCAGAGCCCGTGGCCCGCTGGACAATGCCGGCAAAGGCCGGCTCGCCGCCGGCCGCCCGGTCTTGCGCGGCCCCTGACATGCTTGAAGCCACGCCGATTCCCCGCGTCATCCTGGTGGAAGACAACGACCCGCTGTGCGAGGAGACGGCGCACGGGCAGGGGCCGTGCCGGCCCTGCCCGAAATCCGCGCGGCACGTGCAGCGCGGGCGCCTGATCCGGGGTGATCCGCTCGGGCAAGCCGGCCACGCCCGCAGCGGCCGGCGCGGCCTGCCTACGATGGCCGCACCATGTCCAGCGATGCCGACGCCAAGGCCGCCCTGCAGGCCCATCCGTTTCCCGCCAATGCGTGGGTCACGGTGGGCGATGACGCCATCCACATCCGCGCCGGCTACAGCGAGACGCTGCAGCGCATGCTGCGCTGGGTGCCCAACGCACGCTGGCAGGCCGATCGCCGCGGCTGGGTGATTCCGCTGGCCGGCGCCGAACTGGTGCGCTCGGTGCTGCCCGAGATCTCGCGCCTGGCCGAGGCGATGGAAGAAGACGGCCGCCCCGTGGTCCAGGCACTGGCCCCGGCACCGGGCGCGGGGGCTGTGGCCGGCACCGGCGCTGCCGACGATGCCGCCACGGGCGCCACCGCCGATGCCGCCGACACCCGGGCGCGCACGCTGTTCCGCGATGCCGCGCGCAGCCTGTACGGCAGTGACTGGCAGCGCGACACCGCACGCGCGCTGCAGCGCGACGAGGCCGCGCTGGCCTGCTGGCTGGCCGGTGAAGGCGTGGCCGAGGCGCCTCCCGGCCAGCTGCTGGCCGAGATGCTGGCGCTGATGCGGCGCCGCGCCGCCGCGATGCTGCGCGCCGCCGACGCGCTGGAACTGGCCATCGCCGCGCCGGGCCGCACCGGGCTGCCCGGCCAGGCCGGCGCCGCCTGAGCGCCGCGCGTTGCCACACCGCCCCATCTTCCACCGCCCTGCACCCACGCCATGACCACGCTGCAAGCCGCCACCTTCCACATCGACCTGAAACCCGCCAAGACCAACGGCCTGGCCGAGCTGGGCGTGCCACCCGGCGACGCCACCGAGGTCAAGAAGGGCAGGCTGTCCGAAGCCATGCAGATGCTGGCCGGTGGCGAGCGCATCGGCCGCCGCTACCAGAACCTGCGCGCCACGCTGCTGAAGGCCAGCGAAGGCGGGCAGCAGGGCGTGAAGCTGGTGCTGGCCTTCGAGCTGTTCGGCGACGACAACACCGCCGCCGGTGCGCCCGCGCCGATCAGCGCCCAGCTGCTGGCCGGTGAGCGCGTGCTGGCCGAGCTGACGCTGGGCGCGCCCTTTCTGCCCTATGGCGCCTGCTGGTACGACAACCGCTTCGCCGCCGATCTGCCGCTGGAAAGCTTTGCCGCCGCCGATGCGCTGCGGGTGTCGGCACCGGCCGACGCGGTGCGGCTGATCTAGGAGGCTGTCGGCACCGGCCGCTCCCCAGACGGCACGAGGGCCGTTGCAACCTGGGGCCTTGCCAGCCGCGGCGGCCGGCCAACAATCGGCGCCATGTCGCCCCCGCGCCTGCTGTTGCTGGGCCCGCCCAGCTGGAACGGTGTGCGGCTGCCCGCCGACCGGCGCAGCCGCCTGCTGGCCGTGCTGGCGCTGCAGTCTGCGCAGGGCCGGTGGCAGCCGCGTGCACAGCTGGCGGCGCTGTTCTGGCCGCAACGGCCGGCCGCACTGGCGCGATCAAACCTGCGCAAGCTGCTGCTCGAGCTGCGCAGCCTGGCCCTGCCGGGGCTGGAGGACGGCCCGGCCGGCCTGCGCTGGCCGGTGGCCAGCGACCTGCAGGCGCTGGACCAGGCCCTGGCCCAGGGCGACTGGGCGCAGGCCGCGCACTGGGCGCGTGGCCCGCTGCTGCAGGGCCTGGACGAAGGCACCGCCGGCGACGGCTTCGGCAGCTGGCTGCAGCAGCAGCGCGACGCCGCGCTGCAGCGCTGGCTGGCCCAGGTGGCCGGGCGGCTGCACGCAGCCCAGGCCCAGGCCCAGGCGCTGGCCGGTGGCGGTGGCGGCGACGCCATCGATGCTGCCTACCAGGCATTGCGCAGCGTGGCGCCGCAGCACGCCGGGCTGCACCACGCCTGGTTGCGCCTGGCCTGGGCCGCCGGTGCGCCGTCACAGGCGCTGGCGGCCTGCCGGTCGCTGCTGCCGCAGCCGGCACAGCCCGGCCACCGCGGCGCCGCGCCCACCGCGCCCGGTGAAACCGACGATCCCGACGATCCCGGCGACCCCGGGCTGGCCGGGCTGGCGGCCCTGGTGCACCAGGTCGAGGCCGCAGCGGCGCCGGCCGCTGCGCCAGGCCCCGCCGGCCTGCCGCCGCTGTGCGGCCGCGCCACCGAGCTGGCGCAGCTGCATGCGCTGCTGGACGGCGGCGCGCGCCTGATCACGCTGCTGGGCGCGGGCGGCGTGGGCAAGAGCCGGCTGGCGCGGCAGCTGCTGCAGCAGCGCCGCTCGCGCCTGGCGGCAGCCTGGTGGGTGGCGCTGGACGATCTGGTGCTGCCGTCCGGCCTGCCCGGCCGCATCGCCGAGCAGGTGGATGCCGACCTGGTGCTCAACCAGCACCCGCTCGATCGGCTGGTGCGGCACTGGCCACGTGGCGCCACGCTGCTGGTGCTGGACGGCTTCGAGCACCTGGTCGATGCCGCCGGCACCGTGCAGGCCCTGCTGCAGCGCCTGCCCGGCCTGCAGGTGCTGGTGAGCTCGCGCGAGCGGCTCGACCTGGCCGATGAACACCTGCTGCCGCTGGATGGCCTGGGCGCGCCGCCCGACGCGGCTGAGCGCCAGGCCGTGCTGCAGCACCCGGCGGTGCAGCTGTTCACCGCCGCGGCGCAGCGCCTGCAGCCGGGGCTGGACCTGGCCGCGCAGTGGCCCGCGCTGCGCGCGCTGTGCCAGGCCACCGACGGCCTGCCGCTGGCCCTGGAACTGGCCGCCGGCTGGGCCCGCGTGCAGCCGGTGGCGGCCATCGCCCAGGCCCTGCACCAGGGGGCGCTGCCGCCGGCGCAGGGCGGGCGCTCGCTGGAGCAGGTGTTCGAGCGCTCGTGGGCACAGCTGGGCGCGGCCGAGCGCGCCGCCTTCGTGCGGCTGGCGGTGTTCCACGGCGGCTTCACGGCTGCGGCGGCGCAGCAGGTGGCCGGCGTGGCGCCCGCGCTGCTGCTGGCCCTGGTGGACAAGTGCCTGTTGCGCACTGCCGCCCCGGGCCGCTTCGACCGCCACGCGCTGCTCGACGCCCAGGCGCGTGCGCGGCTGCAGGCCGAGCCGGCGCTGGCCGCCACGCTGCAGCAGCGGCACGGCCAGTGGTGCCTGGCGCTGCTGCAGCAGCAGCACGGCCGCCACGGCATTGGCCCGGCCGCGCAGCGCGCCGAGCTGGTGGCCGAGCGCGCCAACCTGCTGGCCGCCTGGCAGGGCTGGGTGCAGCGCGGCGACGAGGCCAGACTGGCCCAGGCCGTGGAGGTGATGGCCTGGCTGCATGTGGTGCTGGGCCGGCTGGCCGAGGCCCAGGCGCTGCTGGGCGACGCGTCGCGCGCGCTGGGCGCGGCCTCGGCCTGCGGCGCGCTGCTGCAGGCCCACCAGGCCTGGCTGGCGCTGTGGGCCGACGATGGCCACGGCGCGCGCCAGCGCGCCCTGCAGGCGCTGGCGGTGCTGCAGCCGCTGCTGCCGGCGCCGCTGGCAGCGGCCGGCACGCTGATGGCCTGGCGCACGCTGGCCCACCAGGCGCGGCTGGCCGGCCGCTTCGACGAGGCCGCGCAGCTGCTCGGCCGCGCCCTGCGCCTGGCGCGCCAGCGGCGCGACACCGCGATGCGCGCGATGCTGCTCGATGCCCGGGCCATGGTCGACACCATGCGCGGGCGCTGCCGCCGTGCCGCGGCGCTGGTGCGCGTGGCACTGCGCATCAACCTGGCGCTGCACGACGAGGCGCAGTGCATGTACAACGAGCTGAACCTGTCGCAGGCCCTGGGCCATGCCGGCCAGCCGGCCGAGGCCCTGGCCTGGGCCGATGCCGGCCTGCGGCGCGCCCAGGCCATCGGCCACCGCGTCACCCTGCCCTACCTGCACTGCCAGCGCGCGGCGCTGCTGCTGCGCGCCGGGCAGGCCGATCCGGCGCAGCGCGATCTGCAGGCCGCGCAGCAGCAGACCGGCACGCTGGATGGCGCACCGGTGCGCGTGTGGCTGGCCGAGCTGCAGGCGCGGCAGTCGCTGGCGCGCGGCGGGGTTGACGCGGCCGCCGGCAGCCTGCGCCAGGGCGCGCGGCTGGCGCTGGCCCAGGGCAACCGGTTGATGGGCGCGGCCCTGGTGCCGGTGGCGGCCGCCGTGCAGCGCGCCAGCGGCCGCGCCGACGACCAGGCCCAGCGCTGGCTGGATGGCCTGCTGGCCTGCGCCGGTGTGCCGGCCCATTGCCGCGCCGAGGCCCTGGCCGCCGGCGGCCGCAGCGGCCCGGCGGCGCGGACCACGCTCGACGACCTGCTGCAGCAGCTGGCCTCCGACGCGGCCTGGCCGTTGCCAGGTTGCGGCGTCGACGGGCACAGCGCTGGCGATGCTGGCACTGGCGATGTCAGCAGCGCAAGTACCTGAAGCGGCCACCGCTGCGGCGGCACGGGCCGCGGCAGCGGTGGCCGCTCGGCCTGGCCCGCACGCCAGCCCGCCCCCGGCCGGCGTCAACCCTCCGCGCGCCGCCCCGCCTGCTGCCAGCGCCACCCACGCAGCAGCAGCAGGCCGCCAGCCAGCAGCAGGGCCGCGGCCGGCTCGGGCACCGGCGGCGGCACGGTGTCCACCTGCACCCATTGCGTATCGGCCGGCAGCTGCAACGCGATGCCCTCCAGCGTATGGCCCAGGTCGGCGCGCATCGCGGCGGCCACCGCGGTGCCGGTGACCCGGCTCTCGGCCTCCAGCACCCAGCGCAGCCCGGCCAGCTCACCCGCCTGCAGGCTGAAGCCCGGCGTCACGGTGTTCAGCAGCGCGATGTCGATGTCCATCTGGAAGCCATAGGTGTAGGGCGGCGTGGTGTTGGTGAAGCCATGGGCCCAGTCGGCCGCCAGCAGCTGGCCGCTGGACCAGCTGCTGAAGCGAAAGCCCGGGCCGTAGCCCAGCCAGTCGACACGCGCTTCGGCCGCGAACAGGGTCTGCAACACGGTGCCGCCCAGATCCACCTTCTCGGCGCGCAGGCCCACGCGGCTGAAGATCGGGCCCGGCAGTTCGGCGTACTGCATCAGCCCGCCCAGCTCGCCATGCAGCAGCAGCGGGCCCAGCGGGTGCGCCTCGGCCGCGGCGCCGGCCAGCCAGAACACGGTGGTGCTGGCCACGGCCAGCGTGTGCAGATAGGGCGTGCCGGAGGGCTCGTACTGCGTGACGCCCGAGGCCACGGCCGTCACGCCCAGCTCGGTGGCACTGGATCTGGCCTGCACATCCGAAGACGGCAGCTGCTGCCACCGGTAGTAGTCAATGCCGCCGCTGACCGCCTGGCTGGCGCCCTGGCCTTTCCACTGGCTGATCGTCGCGATGTACACGCGCTGCGGCCGGCTGCCGGGTTTCTCGTCGATCATGCTGCTGGCCACGTAGGTGGCCGGCCCTACCTGGGTGGCGGCCTGCACCGGCACGGCCGGCCACAGCAGCGGCCAGGCCGCAAGCAGCACCCGCAGGGCCTGGGCCGCCCGTCGCTGCGCCCGGCGGGCTGCCGGCGCCACGGTTGCTTGGAAGTGGGTCATCGTCAACTCCTCCGGGCACGGTGGTGGGCCGGGCCGGATGGCCAGGCCTTGCCGCCACACCGTAGCGCCGGCACCGTTTCACCGGCGTTTCGCGCAGGCCGGCGATGCAGGCTGACCATGCGTGCGATTGTCAATTTCAACTGGCTTGAGTTGGACGTTCGCACCAAACTATCGACTCCGCCGTGAACCCGAGGAGACCCCGATGAGCAGCCGCGAAGCCCAGTGCCCCTTCCACACCGCCGGTGCGCGCAGCACCCACGGCAGCCGGTCGAATGCCGACTGGTGGCCAAACCAGCTGAACCTGGCCATCCTGCACCAGCACCAGGCCATGAGCAGCCCGATGGACGCCGGCTTCGACTATGCCCAGGCGTTCAGCACGCTGGACTACGCCGCGCTGAAGGCCGACCTGGCCGCGCTGATGACCGACAGCCAGCCCTGGTGGCCGGCCGACTGGGGCCACTACGGCGGCCTGTTCATCCGCATGGCCTGGCACTCGGCCGGCACCTACCGCACGGCCGATGGCCGTGGTGGCGCCAGCACCGGCAACCAGCGCTTCGCGCCGCT
>CAYPDO010000029.1:0-17542 GCA_964409495.1 uncultured Bordetella sp. | reverse complement strand
GGCGGCGCCGGCGACGACACCTACGTGTTCGAGACCGGCTTCGGCCGCGACACGGTGCAAGACATCCCGGCCGATGCCAAGGCCGCCGATTCAGGCACCGACACGCTCGATTTCTCGGCCGTGGTGCTGGGCGCCGGCCAGCAGTTCACGCATGTGCTCAGCGGCGGCGCGCTGCAAAGCGGCGTGGCCGCGCCGGTGGGCGACGACCAGAAGTACGTGCACGACGGCGAATTCGGCGCGTCGAACGGCCTGGTGGGCGCGGCCGGCCTGGGCGCCGGTACGGCCGATCTGGTGACCGTGGCCGCCGGGCAGCTCAAGCACATCGACAAGATCGTCGCCAGTGCCGGCAGCAACGAGTTCATCTTCGGCAACGACTGGGGCCTGAACAAAGGCCTGACCGACTACATCACCTCGCTGAAGTCGCAGCGTGAGTTGACCATCGACACCGCCAAGGTGGTGGATCCGCAGGCCAGCGACGTGACCTGGGTCACCGTCGACCAGGCCTTGCCGCTGCCGTCCACCCAGACGCTCAGCGGCACGGCGGGCGCGGCCCACATCGCCGGCATCGAGCACGGACTGGACGTGCTGGTGCTGGGCGGCGACGCGCTGGGCGTGCAGCCGGGCAGCACGCTGCACCTGCTGCTGGCGCCCGACGTCAATGGCCAGAGCAACAACGGCCGCTACACCGTCGAGCGGGTCGAGACCGTGGCCGCCGCCGGCACCACACCCGCCAGCACGCGCCTGGTGGTGCGCGAGGCCCTGCCGGTGGACACCGTGCCGGGCAGCAATGGCGTCGTGGCCGACCGGCTGGCATCGGGCCTGACAATCCAGGTGAGCGGCCAAGAGCTCACCGTCACGCTGGCGGGTCAGGATCTCAGCGCGTTCTTCGCCGACCAGCACGAGGTCAGCATCGGCGGCCTGCGCCTGAAGGTGACCGGCGCCGCCGCGTACGACGGGCAGGGCGGCACCCGCTTCACTGTGGAGACGGCGCTGGACGACACCCAGCGCGCCACACTGGCGGCCAGCACCACGGCCTACCACCTGTTGGGCAGCGTGGGCGGCATCGAGCATCTGCCTGACAGCTTCATCGTCAACGGCGACCAGACCGCGCTGTTTGCCGTCGGCGCCACGCTGCAGGTGCGCGGCGCGGCGGCGCAGAACAATTCCGACCAGGCCGGCGACTACACGGTGCTGTCGGCGGCGCAGGACGCGGGCCGTACGCGCATCATGGTGCAGCAGGGCATTGCCGCCGCCTTCGATGCCGCCCAGGCCGGCACGCTGTCGCGCGAGTTCACCGGCGCCATCCTCGCCACCCAGGGCCAGAAGCTGGCGCTGCGCGGCGACTGGACCGCCTTCTTCGACTCGCTGAGCACCGGCGCCTTCACGCTCAGCGCCTTGCCCGCGGGCGGCGGCGCGGCCACCACGCTGTCGCTCAAGGCGACCCAGGTGGTCTACAACGCGCCTGCCACGCTGACGCTGGATTTCCGCGCCGTCACCAAGCCGCTGAACTTCGAGTTCAGCACGAATGCCGACACCGGCCGCACCCAGCTCAAGGTCAGCCTGGTGACCTCGGCCGACGTGTCCTCGCTGGTGGGCCGCTTCGGCACGACGCCGGCCTGGTTGCTGGGCCTGGTCGAGGAAACCGACTACGGCACCATCACCTTCACCGGCGTGGACGCCCACACGGTGATCTACGCCGGGCGCGAGGCCAACACCTTCAGCGCCGATCCGGATGTCGATTTCAAGGGCCGCGTGATCGGCGGCCAGGGCTTCCGCAATGCCGGCGGCGTGGCCTATGACCTGGCGATGGGCAATCTGCTGGCCTTCGAGTCGCCCACACTGCCCGCCGTCACCGTGGTCAACACGTTGGACTATTCCAAGACGGGCCTGAAGGGCCTGGCAACCGGCGCCAACCTGGGCCGCGCCAGCGGCGTGCAGCCGCGCTTCTCGGGCGGCATCGAAGGCATCACCCAAATCGTCTATGGGGCGGGTCTGAACGCCTTCGTTGGCACCGGCTCGTTCGACCTGACGCGCACGCCCGCCGACTTGGCCGCGCTGAAGACGCTGTTCACCGGCGGCAGCCTCACCGCCGAGCAACAGGCCTCGCTGATGCGCAGCGTGTTCGGCGGCAACAACACCTTCACGGTGGGCGGCAATCTCCTGGCCGAACTCGCTGCCTGGGCCGCCGGCAAGGCCGGCTTCAGTGACGAAGCAGCAGAGAGGGTGAGCAGGCTGCTGCAGCCCGGCACCTTTGCGCCCGGCCTCCATGTGCTGGCGGGTCTGTCGGGTGCCGACACCTACAAGTTCGAAGGTGTCTGGGGGGGCTCGGTGGTGCTGGAGTACCCCGATGTCAAGCTGGGTGGCGCACCGCTGCCGGAGGCCTTCGACACGCTGGATTTCTCCGCGGTTGGCAACGACCTGGAGTTCACCATCCTCGAGGTCAGCACCGACAACATCGACAGCCTGAACGGCTGGCTGGGCGGCAGCAGTTCCTCGGGCGGCAAGTTCAGCATCGGCTCCAACCTGGTGTTGGTGAGCGAAGGCTTCGTCAACTCGGTGGTCAGTGCCGAGGACACCACGGTCAGTCGGGGCCGCACGCTCACCATCGGCGATGTGACCTATACGCTCGGCGCCAACATGGTGCTGGCCAACGACATCGAGAACATCGTCGGCGGCCAGGGGGTCAACACCTTCCGCTTCGTCAGCAGCCTGGCACGCAGCAAGCCCGGGCTGTCGGGCACCATCACCACCGGCGCGGGCGGCACCGTGGTGCTGGACTACAGCCAGTACGAGCCCGGCACCGGCAGCACCGGCGTCAATGTCAACCTGGGCGCCGGCATCGACTGGACCATGCCGCACTCGGGGGATGTGGTGTTCCCCGGCTTGCTCAACATCCCCGTGGTGTCGGCCACCTTCGGCAGTGCCGATGCGGTGCAGGGCGCGCGGCTGTGGGGCATCGAATCCTTCGCCCAGGCGCTGGGCCTGGATCCCGGGCTGCTGCCCACCCGCATGGTGGCGGTGGCCGGCGGCCAGGGCGTCACCGGCACCGCCTACGACGACACGCTGATTGGCAACTCGCGCGACAACCTCCTGGTCTCGGGCGGTGGAGCTGACGTGCTCGACGGCGGCTCCGACACCCTCACGCGCGGCGAGGTGCCGCTCACCCCGGTGTCCTACGGCGGTGGCGCCCAGCCGGTGCGCCAGGGCGACATTGCCAGTTATGAAACCTCGGCCGGCTCGGTGTACCTTGATCTCGCCGCGGGCATCAACGAGGGCCGCGCCTGGATGGGCAATGCGGTACAGCGCCTGGTGCTGCCCGACCATGACGTGTGGCTGAACCTGGGCGTCGAGACGACCGGCACCGGCATCGGGGCCAAGCCGAAGCTGGTGTCCACCGCCGTCGCGCTCAACAGCAGCAGCTGGGTTGGGTCGGTGCAGGCGGCGCTCAACAAGCTGCTGGCCGACAGCGGCTTCGATGGCAGGGCCACCGTCACCGGCCTGGGCACGCGGGACCATCCCTGGGTGGTGGTCTTCGACGCCCCGGGCGTGCCCTTGCTGGCCTCGGACGACGACTCGGTGCTGGTTCAGGCCGTGGGCTCGGCCCTCAACACCAGCGGCCTGCCAGCCGGCTTCGCCACGCTGAGCCAGGCGGTCACGGTGCCGCCGGGCACCGACTTCGAACTCGGATGGTCTGCGCCCACTGCAGACGGCGGCACACAGGTCCGCAACGTGCGTTTCTCCGCTGCGCCCACGGTCGAAGCCCTGACCGCCGCGCTGGCCCCCGACGACGGCTCGCTGCTGGGCGTCACCGGGCAGGGCACCGCGGCCAGTCCCTGGGTCTTCACCTGGTCAGCGACATCCAACGCCCCCCGTATCGCCAGCCCCACCGCGGGCGTGGTGGTGCAGCAACTGGTGGATGTGCATTTCACCAACCTGGGCGTGGCCGGTGACGACGCCCCGGTGGCGCCGACGACTGTCCTGCGCGCCATCGAGGGCGCCACCGGCGGCTCTGGCAATGATGTGCTGCTGGGCAGCACCGGGCGCGACACGTTCCGCTTCACCGACGGCTGGGGCACCGACATCGTGGCCAGCCGCGGCGCGCCCGCCGGACAGCGCGACCTCATCGATTTCTCGGAGGTCACCACCGCGATCACCGTCCACCAGCTGGCCGACCGCACGGTGTACGAGACCACCGACAGCGATGGCGAGGTCCACCGCGTGATCGCGTTCGGCGAGTTCGACATGCTCGACTCGATCACCGAGATGCAAAAGCGCCTGGCCCTGGCCAACTCCTGGCTGGGCGCCTTCGTCGGCCTGCCGGTGGATCTGTCCAAGGTCACGCTGCTGGCCGATGGCGCCGGTGCCACGGCGTCGGGCACCGCGGCCGCGCCGCTCGGCCAGGCCGAGCTCGATGCCGCGGTGGCCGAGGCCCTGCGCCGCTGGGCGCTGACCGGCCTGCCCGCCGAGGCCGGCGTTGATCTCTCGGCCATCCGCTTCCAGGTGGGCGAGCTGGGTGGCGCGATGCTGGGCTACACCGGCGCCGGCGTGATCACGCTCGACCGCGATGCCGCGGGCCTGGGCTGGTACACCGACAGCAGCGCGGCCAGCGAGGCGGCCTTCACGCTGGCCCAGGGCCTGGGCCGCGCCGCCCAGGCCGGCAGCCCCGCCGCGGGCCGGGTGGATCTGCTCAGCGTGGTGCTGCACGAGATCAGCCATGTGCTGGGCGTGGCCCACAGCAGCAGCGCCACGCTGCGCCACGGCGTCAACGATGCCGCGTTGGCGCCGGGCGTGCGCGTGGGCTTCCCGCCTGAGTGGCAGCGCGAGGCGGTGGCCCTCAGCCACGATGGCGAGGGCGCGCTGCTGGCCGGCGCCAGCTCGGACCAGACCGCGCTGAGCGACGGCCTCACCGCCTTTGCCGGCTGGGTGAGCGGCTTTGGCGACAAGATCGACAGCCTGCTGAGCCCCGAGATCCCGTTCATCGGCAAGACCGTGGGCGAGGTGCTGGGTTATTCGCCCACCATCGGGCAGGACATCGCGCAGCAGGTGGCCGCGCAGATCGAGGCGCAGATCGGCCGCGTGTTCGCCAACCGCGCCCAGGTCAGCACCACCGATCTGGTGGACGGTGTGCATGTCTTTGCCTCGCCGTCCAGCAACCCGAGGGAGTTCATCGGCCGCATCCAGATCCCCGGCTTCTCGCTGAATGTGCTGGACCTGTCCACGCTGGAGATCCCCGGCGGCACGCTGGGCGACATCGCCTCGGCGGTGACCAGCGCGCTGGGCCTGAAGCTCACCGGCGATGCCTCGCAGCTGAAGGTGGCGGGCAACATCGAGCTGCTGTTCAGCTTCGGCCTGGATGCGCAGACCGGCGCCTTCTACGTCACCGATCCCACGCTGTCGGCCCAGGTGGATGTGGGCGACAAGCCGGCCGCCGTGGTGGGCGTCAGCCAGGGCGGCCACACCGTGCTGCTGGATGCCGCGCTGGGCGACCGCAGCGCCGATTTCACCGCCGGTGAAACGCTGGACATCAGCGGCTCCAGCGCCGCGGTGAACGACGCCACCTACACCGTGATCAGCGCGACCTTCAGCGACGGGCAGACCCGCCTGGTGCTGGCCGAGGCGCTGGCCAGCACCACGCCGGCCGCCGCCGGCCAGGTGCTGCTGCGCGGCAGCGGCGGCGCGGCCGACCGCAGCTATGCCATCACCGGCCTGCAGGCGCGCGGTGACCAGTTCAGCGTGCAGGGCGACCTGACCACGGTGAACGCCGCCGATGCGGCCAAATGGTCGGTGGCGCTGGCGGCCGGGCAGAAGGTGTATGTCTCGGGCTCGAACGGCAACGACGCCTACTACACCGTGCAGTCGGCGCGCTACGACACACTGACCGGCCTGACCACGGTGACCGTGGCCGAAGACATCGCCAGCGCCGCGGTGGGTGGCCGGATGCGCCCCAGCTTCGACCTGGGCGTGGCGCTGGGCCCAGTGGGCCTGGGCGTCAACGATGCGGTGCTGGGCGCCAACCTGGGCATCCAGCTGGTGGCCGGTGGCCGCCTGAGCACGGCCGACCTGCTGGACGCAGAGGCCCGCGACAAGACCGTGGCCGACCTGGTGCCCGGCCTGCCGCAGCTGCTGGCCAGCAGCAGCTTCGATGTGATCCTGCCGCTGCAGCCCAACGGCGCGCTGCTGGGCGCCGATGCGCAGCCGGTGGTGCTGTCGGCCATCAGCGCCAACCAGACGCCGCCCACCAGCATTGCGCAGTTCTTCGCGCGCATCGGCAGCGGGCTGAAGATCAGCGGCGACTTGGGCGAGATGTTCGCGTTCAAGGGCCTGTCGCTGGACGCCATCCTGAACGCCATCGAGCAGGGCCTGGACAGCCTGGTGGGCCATGCGCCGCAGGCGGAGGTGCAGCGCATCGTGTTCAGCGGCCAGGGCGGCTTCACGCTGCTGTACGACGGGCTGGAAACCGCCGACATCCGCGTGGATGCCGACCCCGCCGCCACCGCCACGCGCATCCGTGATGCGCTGCAGGCGCTGGCGCCGTTGCGCACGGTGGACGTGGCCTGGCATGCGGCCGATCCCGCGGTGAGCGGCGATGTCAGCGGCTGGGATGTCACGTTCCTGCAGCTGGCCGGCAACAGCCATGATGCCAAGATGCTGGCCAGCAGCGATGCCGGCGTCAGCTTCCAGCTGCTGCGTGCCGGGCAGGATGCCGATGGCCAGCTGTATGCCAAGCTGCCCTTCATCGGCAAGAGCGCGGCCGAGCTGTTCGGCCAGGGCGGGGTGGATTTCGTCACCCGGCTGCACCAGGTGTTCCGGCAGGCCGTGGCCACGGCGCGCGACCTCACCGATCTGGAAGCCCAGGTCAATGCCGAGCTGGTGGCGCTGTTCGCGCCGCTGGGCCTGGCCAGCAGCCAGCCGTTCACGCTGCGTTATGCCGATTCCACCTTCACGCTGGGCCTCGACCTGGGCCTGGACTACAGCGCCCAGCTGCCCATCGACCTGAACCTGGCCGAGCTCGACCCCACGCTGGCCGCGGTGTCCGACACGCTGGGCCTGCGCGTGGAAAGCGGCGGCACGCTCACACTGGATGCCAGCGCCTCGCTGGTCTTCGGCACCGGCTTCGACCTGCGCGACGTGACCCAGCCGCTGGCCTTCGTCACCGACGATTCTGGCCTGCGCCTGAACCTTGACCTGCGCAACACCACGCCGCTGGACTTCAAGGCCGCGATCGACGTGCCGCTGATCGGCGAGGTGGGCCTGTTCGTGCAGGACGGCAGCGCCAGCCTCACGCTCAGTGCCGGCGCCACGCTGAAGGCCGCCGGCGGCGATGGGCGTTATGCCATCACCGATCTGGGCGCCAGCGCGGTGGACGTGTACTTCCGCGGCCAGGCGCAGGCCGATCTGCCGCTGTATTTCCCGTCCAGCGCGCTGCCGGTGGGTGGCAGCACGCGCGACCTGAACCACGACGGCCTGGCCGACAACGTGCTGCACCTGGCCGGCCAGATCGACGCCACGCTGGGCACCGGCATCAGCACCCAGCTGAGCCATGTGGTGCCCGCGCTGCTGCCGGCCATCGACGTGTTCGCGCTGCTGAACGACCCGGCCACGCTGCTGCAGGGCCTGGACGGCATGTTCAGCGGCGTCAAGGCCGGGCTGCAGAGCCGCTTTGCCGCGCTGGCCCTGCCGCTGATCGGCGACAAGCTGAAGGACAGCGCCAACTTCGTCGACAGCCTGCGCAACAGCCTGTTGGGCGTGGCCAGCGGCCAGGGCGGCGCCGATGTGCTGTCCACCGCGCGCTACACCGGCGGCAGCCTGGGCGCCTTCCTGGCCGATGCCGCGGCCAAAAACGCCGACGCCAACCCTGACAACGACGTCACCGTGGCCGAGCTGGTGCTCGACCAGATCCGCGGCGAGCTCTACCGCACGCTGGGCGCGGCCGGCCTGGATGTGCTGCGCGTGCCGCTGCTCGATGCCGATGGCGTGGCGGTGTACGACAGCGCCACCGGCGCGCCCAGGCTGCGCTCGGTGACCTCGGCCGACGATGTGCAGCTGGTGCTTGATGGCGAGGGCCTGCGCTTCAACGTCACGCTGGGCGACAGCCTGCTGAAGACCATCTTCCCGGATGACCAGGACGGCATGGTCGAGACGCTGGAATACAACCCGCTGAAGGACGCGGTGTCGATCCCCATCGACTTCGCCGCGGCCATTCCGGGCTTTGCGCTGAGCACCGGGCCCGACGACACCATCGACCTGCGCTTCAACTACGTGATGGGCCTGGGCTTTGGCGTGTCCAAGGCCGATGGCTTCTTCCTGGACACCAGCGGTGTCACCGCCGGCGGGCAGGAGCTGCAGCTCGATCTGTCGGCCACGGTGTCGGCCGGCGCCTCGCTGAACGCGCACGTGATCTTCCTGGAGGGCCTGCTGCAGGACCTGGACGACGGCCGGCCCAGCGGCCTGTACGGCCAGTTCACGGTGGACCTCACCGATGGCGGCGGCAACGGCCGCTACACGGTGTTCAAGCCCGCCTTCCTGGGCAACCCGGTGAGCGAGACGCTGGGCATCACCGCCGAGCTCACCGCGGTGGCCGATGTCGACCTGGCCGCCAAGCTGAGCGTCCAGCCCATCAAGATGGGCAAGGACCGCACGTTCGACTTCCCCAGCATCACCACCACGCTGCGCTACGACCAGAGCTTCGTGCGCGCCACGCTGGGCACCGGCGGCAGTTCGTTCGCGTTCGGCGGCACGCCGCAGATCGTGTTCGAGGATGTCACGCTGAACCTGGGCGAGTTCATCACCGGCTTCATGGCGCCGATCATCGAGCAGGTGCACAAGATCACCGGGCCGCTGGAGCCGCTGGCGGCCATGCTCACCGCCGAGATTCCGCTGCTCAAGCAGCTGGGCGCCAAGCAGACCTCGCTGCTCGACATCGCCGGCACCATCCTGGGCCAGACCAAGTACGGCGCGGCGGTGAAGGCGGTGCGCGCCATCGTCGAGGTGATCAACATGGTCAAGGCGGTGGATGACTTCATCTCCGCCAACCCCGACGAGCCGCTGCTGGTGCGCTTCGGCACCTTCGTGGTGGGCGGCGACGCGCGCAACAAGGCCAACCCCGAGGCCGTGCCCAGCGGCACGCCCGATACGCTGAATGTGAGCGGCCAGGTCAGCCAGGCCCAGGCCAGCAAGGTGGTGGGCAAGATCGGCACCACGCCGGGATCGTGGCAGTTCCCGCTGCTCACCAGCCCCAAGGAGCTGTTCGGCCTGCTGATGGGCAAGGAGGTCACGCTCTTCAAGTACGACCTGCCGTCGCTGGACCTGCAGTTCATCTACCAGCAGGTGTTCCCGATCTTCCCGGGGCTGAACGCCAAGCTGGGCGGCGAGATCCGCGCCACCACGCACATCACGCTGGGGCTGAGCACACGCGGCTTCATCGAGTTCCAGAACGGCGGCTACAAGCCGGCCGACATTCCGGTCATCTTCACGCACGGCTTCTTCCTCGACGACCATGGCATCGAGGGCTCGGGCCGCGATGCGCCCGAGGCCACGCTGGTGGCCAAGATCACTGCCGGTGCCAGCGTGGGCATCGGCGGCCTGATCGAGGTGGGCGTGGAGGGCTACATCAAGGCCCAGGTCAACTTCGACCTGGCCGACGATCCCAACCCCGGCACCGGCATCTACATCAACAACAAGAAGAGCAACGGCTATGCCGTGGCCCCGGTGTACGACGGCAAGATCTACCTTGACGAACTGCTCGACGACCCCGAGTGCATCTTCAACATCTACGGCGATCTCTCGGTGGGCCTGGACGCCTACTTCTGGGTCGGCGTGGACCTGGGCTTCTTCGGCAAGATCACGATCTTCAGCGCGCGCAAGACCTTCTTCACCGCGGTGCTGTACGACTTCAGCTTCAGCTGCCCCGATGACGTGCCGGTGCTGGCCACGCTGAACAACGGCGTGCTGCACCTGGACATGACGCCGCAGACCAAGGGCGACGAGACCACCGGCGAGCGTTTCCTGATCAGCGAGGTGATGCTGGCCCCGAGCGAGGGCGCGCCGAAGCTGCGCTATGTGCAGGTCAGCGCGCGTGGCGCGAAGAACTACTTCCTGATGTCGGACGTGCAGTCCATCGTCTCCGACGGCACGGCCTACGACGACGAGATCATCGTCGACGGCGCCATCGGCTCGGCGGTGGACGTGGTGCTGCACGGCGGCGCCGGCAACGACCGCCTGCTGGTCAGCGCCGATGCCGGTGGCCGCGTGCGCGAGCTGTATGGCGATGCCGGCAACGACAGCCTGGTGGGCAGCGACCTGGCCGACCTGCTGGACGGCGGCGAGGGCAACGACACGCTGATGGGCCTGAAGGGCGACGACACCCTGGTGGGCCGCGCCGGCAACGACACGCTGGACGGCGGCCTCGGCCACGACACGCTGCGCGGCAGCGCCGGTGACGACCGCCTGTACGGCAGCGACGGCAACGACGACGTGGCCGGCGAGGCCGGTGACGACCTGGTGTACGGCGGCATCGGCGCCGACCGGCTCGATGGCGGCGACGGCATCGACCGCCTGTACGGCGAGGCCGGCGACGACCGGTTGATCGGTGGCGCGGGCGACGACGTGCTCACCGGTGGCGCCGGCCTTGACCTGATCAGTGGCGGCACGGGCTCCGACCGCATCGTGTGGGCGGTGGGCGAGGGCGCCGACGGCTACCTCGAGGGCGATGCCGATGGCAGCGGCGGCATCGACACGCTGGCCGTCACCGCCAGCGCCAGCGCCGACGAGATCACCGTCACCGCCGTGGCGGCCAGCACCAGCGTGGCCGATGCGGCCAGCGGCCAGAGCCTGGGCCGGGCCGACAACGGCGTGCAGGTGCGCGTCAACGGCCTGGCGCTGCTGGGCACCGGCATCGAGCGCATCGAGCTGAATGCCGGCGCCGGTGCCGATGCCGTGACCGTGAACGACCTGAAGGGCACGCTGGTGGCCAGCGTGCTGATCGACGCCGGCGTGGCCAGCGGCAGCCGCTTCGTCGAGCAGGTGGTGACGCAGGAAGTCACCGATGCCGCGGGCGTGGTCAGCGTGGTGCCGGTGATGCGGGCCGCCACCGATGCCAACGGCAATGTGCGCATCGCCGCCGGCAGCATCAGCGGCAACGAGGATCTCGCGGCCCGCACCGAGCAGGCCACGCTGCTGACGCTGAGTGGCGAGGTGGTGGCCGGCAACCGCTGGCAGCTGGCGCTGGATGGCACGGTGTTTGCCGTCGAGGCTGGCACGCGCAGCAACACCACGCTGGAGGCGCTGGCCAGCGCGCTGGCCGCGCGCATCAACACCGATGCGCGCTTCCATGCCGAGGCCGATGGCGCCAGCCTCACCGTCACCGCCGCGGGCGGGGGCCGCAGCTTCTTCGTCACCGACACCACGGTGTTCGTGTCGGCGGCGGCCGACAGCGAGGAATCGGGCAAGTCGGCCATCCAGCGCAGCCCGCTGGAGGTGTTCCAGCAGTTCTGGCAGGGCACGGCCACCGCCACGCTGGGCGGCGCGGCGCCGGCCGATGTGCCGTCCACCTGGCGCATCAGCATCGGCGACACCGATTTCACGGCCCAGGCCGTGGCCGGCGCCAGCCTCGACAGCATTGCCGCGGCGCTGCGGGTGGCCATCAATGCCGATGCGCGCTACCAGGCCAGCGGCAGCGGGGCGGCCGTCACCGTGCGTGTGCTGGATGCGGCGGCCGGCCCCTTTGCGCTGGAGCTGAACAAGAGCCACGAGGTGCCGTCCACCACCACGGTGGAAGTGCCCAACGTGGGCAGCGACGGCGCCGACGACCGCATCACGCTGCACGGCGGCCAGGCCACGGTGCTGGGCAACCACGCGGCCGATGGCGATGCGTTCACGCTGTCCAGCAGCAACGGCGACGTCACCGTGCAGCAGACCGGCGGCCCGCAGTTCACGCTGCAGAACACCACGCGCAGCACGCGCAGCCTGGCGCTGGACGGCCGCGAGCCGCAGCTGGGCACGGCCGACCGGCTGACGATCCTGGCCGGCGCCGGCCACGACACGCTCAACGCCAGCGCGCTGCGCGAAGACCTGCTGGCGCTGCAGCTGCTGGGCGAGGCCGGCCACGACACGATCACCGGCTCGGACTACGCCGACGTCATCGACGGCGGCCTGGGCGACGACACGCTCACCGGCGGCCCCGGCGTCGACCTGTTCTTCGATGCCGGTGGCACCGACACGCTGCGCGAGCGCTTCGACCGCGACCAGTCGCTGTTCGGCAACCTGTACGTCAACGGCACCATCAGCGGCGACAGCGGCGGCAGCTTCTACCGCCCCGACCATGCCGCCGAGCAGGCCGCCAATGCGCTGGCCCAGGCCCAGGACGGCACGCTGACCCTGCGCGATGGGCGGCTGGGCGCGCTGGCGCCGGTGGTCAGCGTGGCGGCGCCGGCCGGTGCCGGCGTGGCGGTGGCGCAGCAGCCGGTTTACGGCAGCGACGGCCAGTTCCAGCAGCTGGGCCTGGCCTTCAGTGGCGCCAGCGTGCAGGCCGGCCAGGTGTGGGCCATCACCGTGTCCAGCCTGGATGCGGCGGGCCAGCGTTTTGCCGCCACCTACCGCTACACCGCCGGCAGCAACGGCGATGTGCTGAGCATGGCCCAGGTGCTGCTGGCCCTGGCCGAGCAGGTCAACACCGACAGCCGCAGCGAGCTCACCGCCGAGGATGCCGGCCCCGAGCCCATCGTGCACGGCGTGCGCGACCAGGGCGACCGCTATGCCAGCGGCGCCGAGGTGGAAAGCTTGGTCGATGCGCGCCTCGACGAGGAGATGTTCGAGCTGGCGGTGCTGCTGGGCGGCGACAGCGACAACATCCTCGCGGTCAACGACACCGATGGCCTGATCACCGTGGCCGGCACCCCGCGCGCGGTGAGCGACTGGCGCGGCAGCGTGACGCTGGACAACGGCAGCGGCACCGGCACCGAGCTGTACCTGGTGGCGCTGAAGGGCACGCAGGCGCGCTACACCCTGGCCGACAGCGGCGGCACCGCCGGCTGGGACGATGTGCTGGTGCTGGGCACCGCCGGGCGCGACCAGTTCACGCTGGACGCCAGCGGCCGCGTGGGCCAGGTGTATTCGGGCAGCCTGCTCGACCCGAGCTACCCGTACCGCGCCAGCGCCAGTTCCTCGTCCATCCTGCCGCGGCCCAGCCAGGCGGCGGACATCTACACCACGGTCACCATCACCGGCCCGGCGGCGCTGGCGGCGGGCGAGGTGCAGCTGGTGATCAATGGCGTGGCCGCCAGCATCAGCCGTTCGGGCAACACCGCCAGCTTCCGCATCACGGCCGACGATGCCGCCACCGGCCAGGTCACGGCCGGCCGGCGCTTCACGCTGGCGGTGGGCGGTGTCACCTACGACCCCTACATCGCGGTGGCCGGCGACACCGATGCCAGCGTGGCCGCGCAGCTGGTGGCGCGCGTGCGCGGCCCGGGCAGCGGCGGCGAAAGCTTGAGCTTCCAGAACGCCGAGCGCCTGACCGTGCGCAGCGGCGCCGGTGACGACACCATTTCCTCGCGCGACACCGCGGTGCAAACCATCGTCGAGACCGGCGCGGGCAACGACAGCATCACCATCGGCCTGGTCGAGCAGGTGCCCGACCGCGGCAACGGCACCATCGACAACCCGCAGGGCGTGCCGGTGGTCGACCTCAACCACCTGAGCAACGGCGTCTCGGCCGCCACCTCGTTCTACGGCGGTGCCGGCGACGACTACTTCCAGGTCGACCACAACGCCGCGGCGCTGTCGCTGTTCGGCGAGGCCGACGACGACACCTTCGTCGTCAACACCTTCCTGGTGCTGAACCAGAACCCCGACGATCCCGGCTCGATCACCAACCTGGCGCGGCTGTTCGGCGGCGGCGGCAGCAACCGCTACCAGTACCTGCAGAACGCGCCGGTGCAGATCTACGGCGGCACCGGCATCGACACCCTGGTGGTCAACGGCACGGCGGTGGGCGACAACTTCATCGTCACCGACCGCTTCGTGGCCGGCGCCGGCCGCATCGTGGCCTTCACCGGCATCGAGCGGCTCGAGGTCAACGGCGCCGCGGGCGAGGACAGCATCTACGTGCTGTCCTCGCCCGCGGCGCTGACGGTCACGGTGCGTGGTGGCACGGGCAACGACACCATCCACCTGGCCGGCGACCACCCGGTGCTGTTCAACGATCCGCCGGCCTACAGCTACCAGCCGCCGGCCATCCGCGTGCAGGATGCGCCGTCCATCGTCTACAGCAGCTTCAGCGTCGATCCCTGGCGCCAGTACTTCAACATCGGCTGGTGGGGCGACCGATCGCTGTGGCACTACGTGCACCTGTTCGGCAACCAGGGCGTGGTCGACAGCTATGTGCGCGCGCTGGTCACGCTGGAGGTCAACAGCTGGTTCCGCGGCCTGAAGCAGCACTACCGCTACGTCGACATCAAGTACAGCGACGCCTTCTTCGGCAACGGCCTGGCCGGCATCCTGAACTACGCCAGCGCCAGCACACGCTGGCACTTCGGCTGGGGCCGCTACTGGCTGTGGGACCCGTGGATCGGCTACTCCTTCGACATGCCCGCGATGTCCATCGAGGTGGGCACCGAGGTCTGGCCCGAGCCGCGCCTGGTGACGCCGCCGCCGGTCACGGTGGACCCGGCCGCCTTCGCGCTGAAACTGCCCGCGGTGAACGACCTGAAGGGCGTGCGCGGCCGCCTGATCATCGATGGCGGCGAAGACACGCAGGGCAACCTCGACCGCGTGCTGGTGCACGACCAGGGCGCCGGCACCGACCTGATCGGCGCGCTGCGCAATGTGGACGAAAGCAAGACCGATGCGTCCGGCAGCACCGTGGTCACCACCTACCTGAACCTCACCGGCCTGGGCCTGGGGCGCGGCACGGTCAACGGCACGGCCTACGACGGCGTGCTGTTCCAGAACATCGAGGCCTTCGACCTGCTGCTGGGCGCCGGTGCCGACCAGCTGACCATCAGCGCCAGCCCGATCGCCGGCAAGGCCGTGACCACGCGCGTGTCGCTGGGCGCCGGCGACGACCAGGTCACGATCAGCGCGCTGCCCGGCCCCACCACGCTGATGGGCGGCGCGGGCGCCGACACCGTCACCGTCAACGCCGAGCAGGGCGCCGCGGCGCTGATCGCCAGCCAGCTCACGGTGCTGGGCAATGACGAGCTGTTCGAGCAGTCGCAGGCCATCACCTACAACGCGGCCTTTCACGATGGGCTGATCGAGCAGGCGCCCAGCGTGGTGATCGGCAGCGCCGGCGGCACGCTGGCCAGCCCGGCGCCGCAGGCCAACGCGCCCATCCTGTCGGCCAGCCGCACGGCCTTTGTCACGGTGCTGGGCAGCGTGGCCAATGTGAGCACCAGCGCCAACATCCAGGCCCTGGCCACGCCGGTGGACGTGTACTGGCAGCAGGCCACGGTGACGCTCAGCGGCAGCGCCCAGGGCCCGCGCTGGGCCCTGCTGCTGGATGGTGTGGACTTCAGCGTCACGGCCGGCGAGGCCGACACGCTCGACAGCGTGGCCGCCATGCTGGCCGGGCAGGCCCATGCCGCGGCCTATGTGGCCACGGCGGCGGCTGGCGGGCGCATCGGCATCACGCGGCGCGACGGCCGCGCCTTCACCGCCTCGGTGCTGCGTGGCTACGAGAGCGCGGCCACGGTCAGCGGCGAGCCGATGATGGATTTCCGCCAGTTCCAGCTCAGCGGCACGGTGGTGGCCGGGGCGGCCTGGCGCATCGCCTTCAACGGCACGGTCTACAGCCACACCGCCACCGCCAGCGACACGCTGCAGAGCATTGCCGCAGCGCTGCGCGACCAGATCGGCGCGAACGCCCGCGTCAACCGCTACCTCGATGTCTACAGCGTGGCGCTCGATCCGGTCAGCGGCCTGCCGGCCGAGGATGTGATCCAGCGGCGCGGCGAGCCGGCCACCGGCTACCAGGAAACCGGCTTCCAGCTGCGTGGCCGGGTGATGACCGATGCCAGCGGCCGCGCGCTGTACGAAGACGCCTTCGGCCACCGCGTCACCAGCAACACCGGCAAGGCGCTGTTCGTGATCGACCAGGCCGGCGGATCGCTGCTGTTCCTGGACAGCCAGGGCCGCCTGACCCTGCGCGACACCGGCCACCAGGCGGTGGCGGTCTTGCAGGGCAATGCGCCGCCGGTGCCGCTGTACCGCGACAGCAGCGGCCAGATCAGCAACTGGAGCGCGGGCAGCCTGCTCACCCAGCTGAGCCTGCTGGCCGCGCCCGGCGGCCAGACCCAGGCGCTGTACATCGACGGCAACGGCAACCGCGCGGTGGCCGTGCCCTCGGCCAGCACCGGCCAGCAGCTCACCGGCGTGCAGCTGTGGGGCTACTACCGCTATCCCGATGGCACGGTCAGCACCACGGCCATCGCCACCGGCTACACCGTGGTGGTGGATTTCAACCACCCGCAGGCCGTGCCGCTGTACCTGCGCGTCAACAGCGTGGGCCGGCTGGAGCTCAACACCGAGCGCATTGCCGGCGCTGATTTCCAGGTGGGCGATGCCGGCACGGCGGTGGCCTACCAGAGCTTCCTCGACACGCACAAGGATTACCGCGCCGGCACGCCGCTGTACAAGCACCGCAACCTGGCCGGCGAATGGGTGGTCACCGACGACAAGTTCGCCGGTGTGCGCCCGGCGGTGCTGAGCCTGGCCGATCTGCGTGGCGCCAGCTTCCTGCCGGGCAACCAGCTGTACGTCGATGCGGCAGGCGCGCTGCGCACCGCCTTCTTCGCCAGCGCCCAGACGCTGGGCATCTTGCAGCAGCGGCCCACGCTGGTCAGCCTCTACCTCGATGCCAACGGCAACCCGACCACCGTGGCTTCGTCCGATCCGCTGCGCCAGACCGGCCGTGTGGGCTTCCAGCGCACCGATGGCGCAGGCAACCCGCTGTACATCACCGCCAGCGGCGTGGCGCAAACCGGCAGCGGCCTGCGCCAGGCCATCGTGTTTGCCGACGACCCGGTCTACCTCGACGACGAGGGCGTGCGCACGCTGGTGGCCAGCGGCCACCGCGAGGCCATCGTGGCCGGCAGCGGCACGCTCTACCGCGACATCAACGGCTTTGACAGCAGCAACCTGGCCAATGCCTCGGTGGTGGTCACGCGCGTGGCCCCGGCCGGCACCGCGCTGGTGCCGATCTACCTGAACGAGCTGGGCCAGGCCACCACGGCGCCCACCACCAACCGCCTCTATTCGGCCACCAGCAGCAACGCCGCGCCGCTGGTCTATTACGACAGCAACGGCCTGGAGGTGCTGGCGCCCCATGCCACGCCGGTGGCCCGCGTGGCCGACCAGGGCACGGCGCCGGGCACGGCCATTTACGCCACGGCGGGCAACACGCCGGCCACGCTGAGCGTCTACCGCCAACAGCTGGCGGTGGGCACGCGGCCCTTCCAGCTGCAGCGCACAGTGGCCGATGGCGGCACCGACACGCTGGTGGTCAACACCCTGAACGGCGCCGCCACGCTGAGCCTGACGGCCA
>CAYPDO010000028.1:0-17742 GCA_964409495.1 uncultured Bordetella sp. | reverse complement strand
GCGGCCTGCTGGGCCAGAAGACGCCGGAGTTCCTCAACGCCGCCGGCTTCTCCTCGTCGCCGCACCTGTTCTATGCCGGCACCGACAAGGCCGGAAAGTGGTTCCAGCTGTTCCAGATCGGCTTCGGCGGCATTCCCGGCCGGCCGATGGGCGACGGGCCCGACGGCCACTCGCTGTGGCCGGGCTTCACCAACGTGCCCAACGAGTTCCTGGAGCGCTACTTCCCGCTGCGCATCGAGCGCTATGAAACGGTGGTCGATTCCGGCGGCGCCGGCCTGCACCGCGGCGGCAACGGCATCAACATGGTCTACCGCTTCCTGGAGGACGGCGTCATCGCCATCCACGACGACCGCTGGTTCGTGCCGCCATGGGGTGTCAATGGCGGCGAGCCGGGCAGCCGCGCGCGCAAGCTGCTGATCCGCAACGACGGCAGCCAGGTGGTGCTGCCCAACAAGATCGAGGACTACAAGGTGAAGGCCGGCGAGCAGCTGCAGTTCATCACCTGGGGCGGCGGTGGCTGGGGCGACCCGCTGCAGCGCGAGCCGGCGCTGCTGGCCAAGGAGCTGGCGCAGGGCCTGGTCAGCGTGACCGGTGCGCGCCGCTATGGCGTGGTGCTGGCGGACGGCCAGGTCGATGCCGCGGCCACCGAGGCGCTGCGCGCCGAGATGCGCGCCCAGCGCGGCGAGATGGGCACCTTCAGCTTCGGCCCCGACATCGAGAGCCTGCGCGCGCGCTGCCTGGCGGAGACCGGCCTGCCGGCGCCCAAGCAGCCGGTGTGGCCCGGCCGTGCCGCAGCCGCACGGGCCGCCTGAGGCCGCTTGCGCCAGACGATGAGGCAGGATACCGGCATGCCCCTGAACCGACGCCGCTTCATCGCCCTGGCCGGCCCGGGCCTGGCCCTGGGCCTGCTGCCCGATGCCGGCCATGCTGCAGATGCTGTCGGTGCGGCCTCCGCCCCGGCGGCAGCCCATGGCCTCGCCCAGACCTTCGTGCGCATCGCGCCCGATGGCTGGGTCACGGTGGTCATCAAGCACCTCGAGATGGGCCAGGGCATCAGCACCGGCCTGGCCACCGTGCTGGCCGATGAGCTGGACGCCGACTGGTCGCGCGTGCGCACCGAGGCCGCGCCCTTCGACCCGCCGCGCTACAAGCACACGCTGTTCGGCTGGCAGACCACCGGCGGCTCCACCTCGATGGCCAACAGCTGGCAGCAGCTGCGCGAGGCCGGCGCCACGGCGCGCGCCATGCTGGTGGCCGCTGCCGCGCAGCGCTGGGGCGTGCCGGCGGCGCAGATCACCACGCACCGCGGCCGGGTCTTCCACGCCGCCAGTGGCCGCCAGGCGGGTTATGGCGAGCTGGCCGGTGCGGCCGCGGCGCTGCCGGTGCCCAGCGGCGTGCCGCTGAAGAGTGCGGGCTCGCACCACCTGATCGGCCGGCCCAAACCGCGCCTGGGCCAGGCCGAGGCCGCCAGCGGCCAAGTGCACTACGGCATCGACATCCGCCGCCCGGGCATGGGGGTGGTGGTGCTGCAGCGCGCGCCGCGCTTCGGCGGCCGTGTCGGCGCGCTGGATGCCGCGGCGGCGCTGGCCAGCCCCAAGGTGCGTGGCGTTCACCGTTTCGACACCGCCGTGGCCGTGGTGGCCGACGACACCTGGAGCGCGCTGCAGGCGCGCGCCAGGCTGGCCATCACCTGGGACGACCGCCAGGCCGAGCAGCGCGACGATGCGGCGCTGTGGGCCGAATTCCGTCGCCTGGCCGACAACGGCCAGCCCGGCGTGGACGCGCTGGTGCGCGGCCGCGGCGAGGCCGCGCTGGCCGAGGCCACGCAGCTGCTGGAGGCCGAGTTCGAGCAGCCCTACCTGGCCCATCAGGCGATGGAGCCGATCACCGCCGTGGGCGAGTGGGGCGAGGCCGGCTGCGAGTTCTGGTGCGCCAGCCAGAACCTCACGCTGGACCACGCCGCCGCCGTGCGCCTGCTGGGCCTGAAGCCCGAGCAGGTGCGCATCCACGTGCTGCCGGCCGGCGGCAGCTTCGGCCGCCGTGCCACCTTCAGCGCCGATTGGATGACCGAGTTGTGTCTGGTGCTGAAGGCCCGCCGCGAGGCCGGTGACCGCCGGCCGGTGCAGCTGCTGTGGACGCGCGAGGACGACATCACCGGCGGCCACTACCGGCCGATGAGCCTGCACCGCGTGCGCGCCGGGCTGGATGCCCAGGGCCGGCTGCTGGCCGTGCAGCACACCGTGGTGGTGCAGTCGTTCTCGCCGCGCCTGGCGCATGGCGAGGCGCCGACGCGGCCCGACCCCTTCGCGGTGGAAGGGCACCTGGCCGAGCGCTACGACGTGCCGCATGCGCGCTGCCGCTGGGTCAACCCCAAGGTGGGCGTGCCGGTGCACACCTACCGCGCGCTGGGCTACAACCACAGCACCTTCTGCAAGGAGGTGCTGATGGACGAGCTGGCCCAGTTGGCCGGTCAGGATGCGCTGGCCTTCCGGCTGGCGCATCTGCAGGGCCATGCGCGCCAGGCGGCGGCGCTGCGCCAGGTGGCGCAGATGGCCGGCTGGGGCCAGCCGCAGCCGGCCGGCCGTGCGCTGGGCCTGGCGGTGCAGGAGGCCTACGGCACGGTGGTGGCCCAGGTCGTGCGGGCGCGCCTGCACGAGGGCCGGCCGGTGGCCGAGCAGGTGTGGTGCGTGGTCGACTGCGGCACCGTGGTCGATCCCGACATCGTGCGCGCCCAGGTCGAGGGTGGCGTGGCCTGGGGCCTGAGCATCGCGCTGCACGGCGGCCTGACGCTGGCCGGCGGCCAGGTGCAGCAGCGCAACTTCCACGATGCGCCGGTGCTGCGCCTGGCCGAGATGCCAGCAGTGCAGGTGGCCCTGGTGGACAGCAGCGCACCGCCCACCGGCGTGGGCGAGCCCGGCAGCGTGCCCATCGTGCCGGCCATCGCCAATGCCTTCGCGCGCCTGAGCGGGCGCCGCGTGCGCGCGCTGCCGTTGCGCGCCGGCTGACCGCGGCGCCCTGCCGCCGCGCCGGCCTTCGCCCCACGCGATCGGGCTCAGCGCGGCGCGCAGTGCAGCGCGTCGATCAGCGCGTTGAAGCGCGCCGGCTGCTCCAGAAAGGGCGCATGCCCGGCGCCGTCGAACTCGACAAAGCGGGCGTGCGCAAACACGGTCTTCATCCGGGCCAGCGTGGCCGGTCCTACCAGTGGGTCATGGCTGCCGGTGGCAAACACCACCGGCTGCGCTGGCACGATCGGGTTGCCGCGTGCACGCCGGGCCACGGCCTGGTCCACCCACGGGCCCACGCGCATGGCAGCCGCCGCGAACTGCGCAAGCAGAGACCTGTCGGTGGCGGGCGGAAACAGCAGTTGCATCGAGGCGTCGAGCGCGGCGATGTTCTGCGCCAGATCCTGGCTGGCCGAGGGCCGGGTGGGTGCGCTGGCCGGCGCCGGCAGCGGGGTCCGGCTCGGGCTGGCCGGCACGCCAGCCGCCGTGCCGGTGAGCAGGTAGCCCGACACGGGGATGTCGGGGTGCAGGCCCGCGAAGTCCATCGCCACGTTGCCGCCAAACGACCAGGCCACCACCAGCGGCTGGTGCAGGCCCAGCGCGCGCACGATGGCCGCCACGTCGTCGGCCCAGGGCCGGGCCTGGTCGTAGGCCTCAGGCTGCCAGGGGTGGCCCGAGTTGCCATGGCCGCGCAGGTCGAAGGCCACCAGGCGGCAGCGCTCGGCCAAGGCCGAGCCGAACTGGTAGGTCCAGCTCAGATAGCTCTGCCGGAAGCCGTGGATGAAGAGCACCGCCGGCCGTGCGGGATCGCCCTTGTCAACCACGTTCAGCGGCACGCCGCCGTGGCCGGCCACCTGGCTGAAGCGCGCGCCGCTGAAGGCTGACGGCGTGCCGGGGCTGGGTGGTGCCGCCGCGCTGCCACAGGTGGCCAGCACGAGCGCAACAGCCGCCGCCGCAGGGCTTGGCCAGCCGCCGCGCCCTTGCGGCGCCGCGCACGGGTGCCGTGGTGGAGTCTGCAGGCCTGGCCGGCGCATGGGGGCATCCTTCTCGCACATCGATGGGCCCGGCGCGCCCTCGCGGCGTGGCCCCGTGCACGGAGTGGTGATGATGCGCAGCCGCCAGCGGGCGGCCAGCGTGCAGCCTTGGTGTGCTCGCACGGCGAGAGGCGACACGCGGTGTCGGTGGCGGCGGATTCCGCAGGCCGAACACCACCGCTGCCCAGGCTGCGCGCGCCGCGCACCGGGCCGAAGATGCCGGCCAGGCACCCGATGGGTGCGGATTCGATCCACTTCTGAGAAGGCATCGCCATGGTGTTCAACGAACTCGCCATCCTGCGCTGGGTGCACATCGTCTGCATGGTCTACTGGCTGGGCGGCGAATGGGGCATCTTCAACCTGTCGCGCAACATCGTGAACCGCGCGCTGCCCACCGAGGAGCGCAAGCGGCACATGGAGACCGCCTACCGCATCGACATCCTGGCGCGCTCGGGCATCATCCTGCTGCTGCCGCTGGGCCTGCACATGGGCCACCTGTGGGGCCTGCAGCCGCTGGGCGGCGGGTGGCTGGTGCTCAACTGGGTGCTGGGCCTGGCCTGGCTGGGCCTGTGCCTGGCCGCCTTTGCGCACCGCGAGACCGACAAGGGCATCCGCCTGACGATCTGGGACGAGCGCGTGCGCTTCGTCGTCATCCCGCTGCTGGTGCTGGTGTCGGTGTCCTCGCTGCTGGGATACGGCCCGCTGGACGCCGAGGCCGGCCGGCGCTGGTATGCCGCGAAGATGGGCCTGTTCGCCGGCGCGCTGTGCATCGGCCTGTACCTGCGCTTCGTGATGCGCGACTGGACAATGATGTTCCGCGAGCTGGCCAAGGGCCCCAACCCGGCGATGGAAGCGGTGCTCGACCGCTCGCTGCAGCGCGCCCGCCTGACCGCCTACGGCTACTGGACGCTGATCCTCACCATCGCCTTCCTCGGCGCGGTCAAACCCTTCTGATGCAGCGAGTGCCGGTATGCCCCACGCACCCGACCGCCGCGACTTCCTGACCCAGTGCACCGCCGCGGCGGTGGGCCTGGGCCTGCCGGCCGGTGCCGCCATGCTCGGCACCGGCACGGCAAGCGCCGAGACCGTGGCACCCGCGGTGGTGCGGGTGTCGCGCGGCTATGCCCCCGGCTTGCACGGCCTGGTGCATTTCCACGATGCCCGAGCGCAGGTGGTGCCACCGGCCGGTGACGTGCCGCTGCTGCTGCTGCACCAGTCGCCGGCCTCGGCGCGGCAGTTCGAGCGCGCCTTTGGCCCGCTGATCCGGCACAAGGTCCGCTTCGTGGCCGTGGACACGCCCGGCTTCGGTTTCTCCGACCCCACGCCCAGCCAGCCGCGCATCGAGGATCTGGCCAGTTCCATCGCCGCGGTGCTGGACCATCTGGGCATCGCCCAGGCCGATGTGCTGGGCCACCACACCGGCTCGCTGCTGGCCACCGAGCTGGCGCTGCAATACCCCCAGCGCGTGCGCCGCCTGGTGCTCAACGGGCCGTTCCCGATCGACGAGGCCGAGCGCCAGACGTTCATGGCCAGCAGCCAGCGCAGCCATGCGCGCGGTGCGCCCAGGCTGGACGGCTCGCACCTTCTCACCAGCTTCCAGGCCCGCGTGCGCATGTACGGCCCCGACCCCGACCCGCAGACCATCACGCGCATCGTGGTCGAGAAGTACCAGGGCCTGGCCCCGTTCACCTGGGGGCACGACGCCGCCTACCGCTACGACCACGCCGCCTCGCTGCGGCGCATCACGCAGCCGGCGCTGATCCTCACGAACACCGGCGACGACCTCTATCCGCTGGCCCAGCGCGCGCACGCGCTGCGGCCCGACTTTGCCTACCACGCGCTGAGTGGTGGCACGCACGACATCGTCGACCAGCAGCCCGAAGCCTGGGCCGAGGCGGTGGTGGCCTACCTGCGGCGGGCACGGCCATGACACCACCCCGGATCTCGTTCACGCTCAACGGCCGGCCGGTGCAGGTGGCTGCTGACGCCGACAAGCCACTGCTGTGGGTGCTGCGCGACGACCTGCAGGCCACCGGCACCAAGTACGGCTGCGGCATCGCCCAGTGCGGCGCCTGCACCGTGCATGTGGACGGCCAGGCACGGCGCAGCTGCGTCACGCCGCTGGCGGCCGTGGCCGGCCAGGCCGTGACCACCGTCGAGGGCGTGGCGGCCACGCCCGCCGGCCGCGCGGTGCAGGCCGCCTGGCAGCAGCACCAGGTGGCCCAGTGCGGCTACTGCCAGAGCGGGCAGGTGATGGGTGCCACCGCCCTGCTGTTGCGCCAGCGCCAGCCCGCTGATGCCGACATCGACGCGGCCCTCTCGCCACACCTGTGCCGCTGCGGAACCTATGCGCGCATCCGCGCCGCGGTGCACACGGCGGCCCGGGCGCTGAACCAGCCGGGCTGAGCACCGGCACGGCGACCGCGGGCCCAGGTTCTGCCGATTTGGGATCATGCGGCCGGGCCGCGCGGCCTACAGTCGCGGCCATGACCCAGCCTACAGACCGTGGCGGCCACCAGCTGCGCAAGAACTCGCTCGGCCTGCTGTCGGTGACCTTCATGGTCATCTCGGCCGCGGCGCCCCTCACCGGCGTGGCCGGCGCGGTGCCGATCGCCTTCCTGCTGGGCAACGGTGCCGGCGTGCCCGCCACCTTCGTGTTCATGACACTGGTGATGCTGGCTTTCTCGGCCGGGTACGTGGCCATGTCGCGCCATGTGCGCAACGCCGGCGCGTTCTACGCCTATGCGGCGCGCGGACTGGGCGGCCTGTGGGGCGGGGCCTCGGCCTTCATCGCGCTGGTGGCCTACAACGCGCTGCAGTTCGGCCTCATCGGCCTGCTGGGCAGCGTGGCGGCCGGGGTGTTCGGCGGCCTGGGGATGCAGCTGCCGTGGTGGGCGTGGAGCCTGGCGGCGGTGCTGGCCGTGGGCGTGCTCGGCTACCGCCAGGTGGACCTGTCGGCCAAGGTGCTGGTGCTGCTGGTGGCGCTGGAGTACCTGGTGGTGATCGTCGTCGATGCCGCCATCCTGGGCGCCGGCGGCGACCAGGGGCTGTCGGTGCCGCTGTTCGACCCCGCGGTGGTGTTCTCGGGCTCGCTCACCGCTGCGGTGCTGATGTGCCTGGGCTCCTTCATGGGCATCGAGGCCACCACCATCTACGCCGAGGAGGCGCGTGATCCGCAGGTCACGATCCCGCGCGCCACCTACCTGTCGGTGCTGCTGATCGGCGGCTTCTTCGTGTTCAGCACCTGGCTGATGGTGGCCGGCGTCGGCGTGGCGAACCTGCTGCCCACGCTGAAGGGGCTGAAGGACCCCACCGAGTTCTTCTTCGTGCTCACCAACCGCTACGTGGGCGGCACTGCCGCCACCGTGGCGGGGGTGCTGCTGGTCTCCAGCCTGTTCGCCGCCGTCTCGGCCTTCCACAACTACATCGCGCGCTACAGCTATGTGGCCGGCCGCGAGGGCCTGCTGCCGGCGGCCTGCGGCCGCACCCACGGCGTGCACGAGAGCCCGCACGTCGGCTCGGTGATCCAGACACTGGGCGCGTTGGCCGCCATCGCCATCTTCGCCGGCCTGGGCCTGGACCCGGTGCTCAACATGTTCACCTGGATCTCGCAGGTGGGCGTGCTGGGCGTGCTGGGCATGATGACCATCGCCTCGGCGGCCGTGGTGATGTTCTTCCGCCAGCAGGGCGCCGGGCCGACACTGCAGACCCTGGTGCTGCCCGCCGCCTCGGGCCTGGTGATGGCCGCGCTGTTCGTCTACGTGTTCCTGAACTTCGGCGACATGACCGGCACCCATGGCCTGCTGGGCGTGATGCTGCCCGCGTCGATCCCGCTGGCCGGCCTGGTGGGCTGGATGATCGCGGCGCGGCTGCGTGCGGGCCAGCCCACGCTTTATGCGCGCATGGGGGCCAGCCGCGTCTGAGCCGTGGCCGGCCCGCCTGGTCAATTCCGACATCCTATAATTCGGGATCGGCAACGGTCTTCCAATGATGTGTCCAGCCTGACCCGAATGCTCTCGGTGCTCGACCTGTTCTCACGCGATCACACCACGATGACCGCCGAACAGATCGCCGAATCGCTGGCGCTGACGCGCACCACCTGCTACCGCTACACCCGCGAGCTGACCCAGGCGGGCCTGCTGGTCAGCCACGGCGGCCGCTTCATGCTGGGGCCGCGCATCATCGAGCTCGACCACCGCATGATCGAGTCCGATCCGCTGATCAATGCCGGCGGCCCGGTGGTCAGCGCGCTGGCCGATTCAGTGGGCGCCACCGGCCTGCTGACTGCCGGCTATGCCGACCATGTGGTGAATGTGTTCGCGCATGCGGCCAGCCCGCGGCCGCTGCCGATGTCCTTCGGGCGCGGCACCACGATGCCGATGTTCCGCTCATCCACGTCCAAGGTGCTGCTGGCCGGCCTCACGCGGGGACGGCTGCGCCGGGTGTGGGACCGCCATGAGCAGGATGCCGACTGCCAGGCCATCGGCACCGACTGGAAGAGCTTCTGGCGCGCGCTGCAGGAGATCCAGCAGCAAGGCTACGCGGCTTCGTTCGGCGAGCTCAACGCCGGCCTGGCCGGCATCTCGGCGCCGGTGCGTTTTGCCGATGGCGAGATTGCCGGCTGCATGTCGCTGATCTTCCTGCGCGAGGAGTTCGAGCGCTTCGATGTGCAGCTGCTGGTCGCGCGCCTGTGCGTGGCGGCCAGCGATGTGTCGCGTTCGCTGTTCCCGCTGCAGGCGCTGCAAGCGCAGGCCGCAGCGCAGCCGGCCAGCCAGCCGGCCAGCAAGCGGGCCGGACGCACGGCGGGGCCGGCACGGGCGGTGAAGCCGGCGGCCAAGGGCGCCGCAAGCTCGGCGGCCAAAGCCGCCCCGAGGGCCGGCGCGCGGCGCACCAGGGGCTCCGGCAGCGCAGCTTGAGTCGCCTGAGCGGCCCGGCTGGCCCGGGCGGGCCGGCCGGGCCGTCACCCGCCGTTACTGCACGCTGATCTTGTGCGTGCGGATCAGCGCCCCCACGCGCGTGCCATCGGCGCTGATCTGGCGCGCCAGGTCGTCCGCACTGCCGGCATTGGCCTTCAGGCCGCGCCGGGTGGAGGCGGCGCGCACCTCGGGGTCGGCCAGCACACGGCGCACCGCGGCGTTCATGCGCGCCAGCACATCGGGCGGCGTGCCGGCGCGCGCCAGCAAGGCGTAGGAGGTGGAGATCAGCAGGTCGTCCCCGGCGGCCTCGCGGATGGTGGGCACGCCCGGTTCGTTCTCGGTGCGTGCCGGTGCACCCACGGCCAGCAGCTTGAGCTTGCCCGCCGCCACATGCGCCTGCAATGCCTCGACGCCACCCGACGACACGGCCACGTCGCCGGCCAGCAGCGCCGGGATCACTTCGGCAAAGGCCTTGTAGGGCACATGCAGCATCGAGGTGCCGGTGCCGTCCTGCAGCAGCACCATGTTCAGGTGCATGATGCTGCCCACACCGCCGCTGCCGAAGGCCACCTTGCCGGGGTTGGCCTTCAGGTGCGCCACGAATGAGCGGAAATCGCTCACCGGCAGGGCAGAGGACACCACCAGGTACAGGCTCACGTCGGCGATGTTGCTCACCGGCACCAGATCCTTGCGCGGGTCATAGCTCAGCTTGTAGAGCAGCGGGTTCACCGACACCGTCAGGCGGTCCACCAGCAGAAAGGTGTGGCCATCGGCCGGCGCGCGCGCCACCGCCTCGCTGCCCAGGCTGCCGTTGACGCCAGGCTTGTTCTCGACCACGTAGCTGGCCGGCAGCTCCTTGGCCAGCTTCTCGGTGAGCAGGCGCGCCATGATGTCCGGCCCCGTGCCGGGCGGGTAGGGCACGACCATGCGGATCGGGCGTGCGGGCCAGTCGGTGGTTTGCGCGAGGGCGGTGCCGGCGGCGCAGAGCAGGCCGGCCGTGGCCAGCAGCAGACGCGCCAGGCCGATGAGCGGTGAGGGCATGTGGGGACTCGCTTGGTGCGGTTGGAAAAAGGGTGAAGGCCCGGCCCGCCACACGGGCCGCGACCATGACGTCACGGTGCCATGCACGCGCCGCGCGCGCCAGGGGCCTGCCGCACGACCTGCCGATCTGGGCTATTGCGCCGCTGACACGTGCCACCTTGCGGGAATAACATCAATTCCGAATTGTGCGAAGCGTGTCATGACCACCCCAATCCCGTCCGAATCCCCTCCCTCCGGTGCCGTGGTGGCGCTGCAGGCCGCCACCGCTGCCGGCATCAGCGTGTGCTTCGCCAACCCAGGCACCACCGAGATGCCCTTGGTGGGCGCGCTCGACCAGGTGCACGGCATGCGCGCCGTGCTGGGCCTGTTCGAAGGCGTGTGCACCGGCGCGGCCGATGGTTATGGCCGCATGCTGCGCCGCCCCGCCTGCACGCTGCTGCACCTGGGCCCCGGCCTGGCCAACGGCCTGGCCAATCTGCACAATGCGCGCCGGGCGCGCACCCCCATCGTCAACATCGTTGGCGACCATGCCAGCTGGCACCTGAAGTACGACGCCCCGCTGAGCTCCGACATCGAGTCGCTGGCGCGGCCGGTGTCGGGCTGGTACCGCTCGGTGGCCAGCGCCGGGCAGCTGTGGCAGGACACCACCGACGCCGTGCAGGCCTCGCTGGCCGCGCCGGGCTGCGTCACGACCCTGGTGCTGCCGGTCGACTTTCAGCAGCTGCCCGCGCCGGTGCAGCAACGCCGTACCGACGCGCCGCCGGCGGCGCCACAGGCCTTTGACGAGGCCCGCGTGGCCGCCGTGCGCGACGCCCTGCGCGCTGGCGGCGCGGTGGTGTTCCTGCTGGGTGACCGGGCGCTCAGCCAGCGCGGCCAGCGCGCGGCCGGGCGCATTGCCGCAGCCACCGGCGCCCGCCTGTACAGCGAGACCTTCCCGGCCCGCACCGAACGCGGCGGCGGCCTGCCCGACATCGACCGCCTGCCCTACTTCCCCGAGCCGGCCATTGCCGCGCTGAAGGACGCGATGGTGGTGCTGTCCGGCGCCATCGCGCCGGTGGCCTACTTCGGCTACGAGGGCCTGCCCAGCGAGCTGGCGCCGCCCGCCGCGCTGCGCACGCTGGCGCTGCCGGGCGAGGCCGCCGATCTGGCGCTGGAGCGCCTGGCCGAGCTGCTGGATGCACCGGCGCTGCCGGCGGCGGCCGCGGCCCGGGCCTGGGAGGTGCCGGCCGGGCCGCTCACGCCGCAGGCCGTGGGCCGGCTGCTGTCCAACGCGCTGCCGCCCGAGGCCATCGTGTCGGTCGAAGGTGGCACCTGCGGCTACCCCTTCGTCACCGCCTCGGCCCAGGCCGCGGCCCACACCATCCTCACCAACACCGGCGGGGCCATCGGCCAGGGCCTGCCGGTGGCGCTGGGCGCGGCCGTGGCCTGCCCCGGGCGGCGCGTGTTCGCGCTGCAGTCCGACGGCAGCGCGCAATACACCATCCAGGCGCTGTGGACCATGGCGCGCGAGCGCCTGCCGGTGGTGATGCTGATCACCGCCAACCGCCGCTACGGGATCCTGCAGACCGAGCTGGGCCGCAGCGGCATCACGCCCGGGCCGCAGGCCCAGCGCCTGACGCTGCTGGACGACCCGCCCTTCGACTGGCCGGCGCTGGCCCAGGGCTACGGCGTGCCGGCCGTCACGGCCACCACCACCGACGAACTGCGCAGCGCGCTGGAACAAGCCATCGGCCACACCGGCGGCCCGTTCCTGATCGAGATGCGCCTGGCCTGACCACCGAACCGACGACGAGGACACATGGACCTTCAACTCAAGGGCAAGACCGCCTTCATCACCGGCGGCAGCATGGGCATCGGCAAGGCCGCCGCCCTGGAACTGGCGCGTGAGGGCGTGGACGTGGCCATCGCCGCGCGCCGCCAGAGCTTCCTGGACGAAGCCGCCACCGAGCTGCGCACTGCGCTGGCCGAGGTGCCAGGTGCCGGCCGCATCCTGCCGGTGGTGGTGGACACCACCGACATGGACTCGGTGCAGGCCGCGATGGCGCGCACCGCCGATGCCTTCGGCCGCATCGACATCCTGGTCAACGGTGCCGCGCACCCGGGCGGCCTGGTGCGCAGCGAGCTCGACGAGGCCGATCCGCAAGGCCTGCTGCAGGACATCGACATCAAGGTGGTGGGCTACTTCCGCTGCGCCAAGGCGGTGGCACCGTACATGCGCCGCCAGAAGTACGGCCGCATCATCAACATCGGTGGCCTCACCGGCCGTGGCAGCAAGCAGCTCTCGGGCATGCGCAACGTGGCCATCGTGCACCTGACCAAGACCCTGTCGGACCAGCTCGGCCCCGACGGCATCACCGTCAACACCATCCACCCCGGCGTGGTGGAAACCCCGCACATCCACGAGCTGTACGAAAAGGAGGCCAAGAAGCAGGGCCTCACGGCCGCCGAGGTGGAGGCCAACTACGTGAAGGTAACGCCGATCCGACGCGTTCTTCAGCCCGACGAGATGGGCTGGATCATCGCCTTCCTGGCCTCGCCGAAGTCGGGTTCGATCACCGGTGAATCGCTGGGCTGCGATGGCGGCCTGACCCGCGGCATCTTCCTCTGACACACAGGAGCGACAGCATGGACTTCACTGTTCTGGTGGCCACCGCAGGGCAGGGCATCCTGCGCAGCAACGACGACGGCCGCAGCTGGCACCGGCTGGGCCTGAAGGAGGCGATCGAGTTCGACGGCGTGGTGCGCGCACTGGCGGTGGATCCGCAGCGCCCGACCCGCCTGTACGCCGGCGCCGATGCCGGCCTGTGCATCAGCGACGATGGTGGCGCCCACTGGCGCCGGGCCAGCGGGCCGATCACCGGCATGACGGTGTGGTCGATCGCCATCGACCCGACGAACCCGCAGGTGCTGTACGCCGGCACCGGTGCGCCGTCGCGCGCGGCGCTGTTCAAGTCGGTGGATGCGGGTGAAACCTGGCAGCGCCTGCCGCCGGAGTTTCCAGAGTTCTGCCAGGGCGTCAACCGCCCGCGCCTGCTGACCCTCTGCGTCAACCCCGACGATGGCCAGGACGTGTGGTTCGGCGTGGAGGAGGGCGGCTGCTGGCGCAGCCGCGACGGCGGCCAGCACTTCGAGCGCCTGGACGATCCGCACAAGGCCATCCGCAGCTCCGACATCCATGCCATCAGCATCCTGCCGGCCACGGCCAGCGCGCGCCGCACCTTCATCGTGCTGAGCGTGAACGCCGTGCATGTGAGCCAGGACGATGGCCAGACCTGGGACTGGCAGCTCTCAAAGCAGCGCTTCGACGGCCTGTACTACACCCGCACCGTGATGCCGCTGGCCGGCCCGGCCGGCGAACTGCTGATGGCCATCGGCGATGGCACGCCGGGGCTCAAGACCCGGCTGTACCGCTCGGTCGACCGCGGCTACGAGTGGACCGAGACGCGCCTGGAAACAGCGCCCAATTCCACTTTCTGGGCCCTGGGCTGCCACGCGGCCGATCCGGGCCTGGTGTTTGCCGGCACCAAGTACGGCGACCTCTACCGTTCCACCGACGGCGGCCGCAGCTGGCACAAGGAGTGGCGCGAGTTCCCCGAGATCACCGCCGTGGCCTGGACGCCGGCAAAGGCGCCGCTGGTGGCGCATGCCCAGTCCACGCAGTGAGGCCAGCACGATGACGCCTCCCGAGATCGGTACCCCCGCGATGAGCGTGCCTGCCGAAATTCCGCCGCTGGCCCCGGGCCAGCGCCATCGCACCCCGCGCGTGCAGCGCACCCACGTGGCCCTGTATGTGCGCGACCCGGTGGCCTCGGGCCGCTGGTATGGCGAGGTGCTGGGCATGGAGCAGGTGGCCAGCGAGCCGCGCTGGACCTTCATGTCCTTCGGCAAGAAGCACCACGACATCGCGCTGATCAAGGCCCAGACACCGGCCGAGCTGGGCACCATCGGTCTGCAGCACTACGGGCTGGAGATCGACGGCGATCTGGATGAACTGCGCCGCCTGTACGGCATGCTGTTGCGCCGCGGTGTGCCCATCGTCAAGATCACCGACCACAAGGCCGGCATCGGCGTGTACTTCACCGACCCCGACGGCAACCGCCTGGAGTTCTTCTGCGAGACCGAGAAGGACGATGCCAAGGGCAAGGCGCTGATGACCCAATACAACGCCGCCAGCGACCCGACGCCGCTCGATCCGCTGTTCGACTGAGCCCGATCTGTCGCGCCCGTGCGCACCCACACACCGCTTCCACCATGACCCACACGCCCAACTTCCACGGCTACCACATCCGCAAGTGGTACCTGCAGATCGAAGACAGCCTGGCCGGCGAGACCGGCCAGGGCGCCGACGGGGCGCCGCTGCGCAAGTTCGTCATTGCCGCAGCCATCCACAACCCCTGTGCCGGAAAGTACGTGTCCGACCTGTCGGCCCTGATCGAGCCCTCGCCGCACCTGGGCGCGGAGTTCGGCCGCCGCATCCGCGAGGCCGCGGCCGGCCAGGCCATCGAGAGCTACGGCAAGGCCTGCCTGGTGGGCATGGATGGCGAGTACGAGCATGGCAACGCCTTCCTCACCAACCCGGCGGCCAACCCGATCCGCGACGCGCTGGGCGGTGGCAAGTCCTGGGTGCCGTCCACCGGCAAGCGCGGCGGCCCCGGCACGGTGATCGACATCCCGCTGGCGCACAAGAACGCGCTGTACGTGCGCTCGCACTACGACACCGTGAGCGCGATGTTCAACGACGCGCCCAACCGCGACGAGCTGCTGATCGTGTGGGCCTTCGCCACGCGCGGCAGGCTCAATGCCCGCCTGGGCGGCCTGCAGGCCAGCGAGGTCAAGGGCCTGGACGGTCTGGTCTGAGCGAGCGCCTGGCGCGCTGAACAAGGCACAGCACGATGACAACCGAAGCCCGCGAAGGCTGGATCGAGAGCGAAGGCCTGCGCCTGCGCTACGTGGCGTGGGGCGATGCGCAGGCACCGGCCATCGTGGCCCTGCACGGCCTGCGCAGCTTTGCCCACACCTGGGCGCCGGTGGCCGCGCCGCTGGCCGGGCGCTGGCGCGTCATCGCGCTGGACCAGCGCGGCCGCGGTGCCAGCGACTGGGATGCGCAGCGCCGCTACTTCACCACGCATTACCTGCGCGACCTTGACGCGCTGGTCAGCGCCCTGGGCCTGCAGCGCTTCGTGCTGCTGGGCCATTCGATGGGCGGCACCACGGCCTTCGCCTATGCCAGCCAGAACCCGCAGCGCCTGCACGGGCTGGTGATCGAGGACATGGGGCCGGGCGCCTCGGCCGGTGGCGCGGGTGCCGAACGCATCAAGCGCGAACTGCGCGACACGCCCGACCACTTTGCCGACTGGGCCGCCGCCCGCGCCTACTGGCGCGGCAAGCGGCCGAACGTGTCCGACGCGGCGCTGGACGCGCGCGTGCAGCACTCGATGCGCGCCGAGCCCTCGGGCCGCGTGGTCTGGCGCCACGATGCCGAGGGCATCGCCGCGGCCCGCATCGCCGCCACGCCCGAGCAGCTGGTGGATCTGTGGCCGCATGTGCTGGCGCTGCGCGTGCCCACGCTGCTGCTGCGCGGTGGCGAGTCGGACTTTCTGACGGCGGCCACCGCCGAGGAGATGGCGCGCCGCAATGCGGTGATCCGCTACGCCCAGGTGCCGGGTGCCAGCCACTACGTGCACGACGACAACCTGGCCGGCTTCCAGGCCGAGCTGCACCCCTTCCTCGACCAGCTGGCCGTGACCGCGGAGGGCCGACCATGAACCCCGTGAACCCCAGCGTGCATGCGCCGCGCCGCGTGCCGGTGGTGGTGGTCGGCGGCGGGCCCAACGGCATTGCGCTGGCCAACCTGCTGGGCGTGTACGGCGTGGCCGCGGTGGTGATCGAGCGCGAGCGCGAGATCCTCGAATATCCGCGCGCCGTGGGCATGGACGACGAAGCCCTGCGCCTGCTGCAGACCGCCGGCCTGGCCGACGGGCTGCTGGCCGACATGATTCCCAATGTGCCGCTGCGCATGTTCCGCGCCGATGGCCGGTGCTTTGCCGACATCCGGGCGTCCACGCGTGAGTTCGGCTGGTGGCGGCGCAACATCTTCATGCAGCAGATCGCCGAGAAGACGATGCGCCGGGGCCTGGCCCGGCACCCGCAGGTGGAGCTGCGCCTGGGCCATGAAGTCACCGCGCTGCAGCAAGATGATCAGGGGGTGACGCTGCAGGTGCGCGGCGCCGATGGCCAGAGCTATGCGCAGCAGGCCGACTGGTGCGTGGCTGCCGATGGCGGCCGCAGCCCGGTGCGCGAGATGCTGGGCGTCACGCTGGCCGGCCGCACCCATGCCATCAAGTGGCTGGTGGTGGACGTGCGCAACGCCCCGATGGACGCGCCCTACACCGCGCTGAACTGCGACCCGCGCCGGCCCAACGTCTGCATCTACCTGCCCTACGGCTACCGGCGCTGGGAGTTCATGGTGTTCGCTGGCGAAGACGAGGCCGCGCTCTCGTCGCCCGAATCGGTGCGCCGCCTGCTGGCACCGTATGTGCGCGACCCCGCGGCGGTGGAGATCGTGCGTGCGCGCACCTACACCCACCACTCGCGCGTGGCCGAGCAGTTTGTCGTCGGGCGCGTGGCGCTGATCGGCGACGCCGCCCACCTGTCGCCGCCGTGGATCGGCCAGGGCCTGAACGCCGGCCTGCGCGACGCCGGCAACCTGGCCTGGAAGCTGGCCGGCATCGTCCGGGGCCAGCTGCAGCCCGAGGTGCTGCAGAGCTACCAGCAGGAGCGCCACCGCCACGCCAAGGCCATGATCGATCTGGCCGACGTGTTCGGCGCGATGCTGATGCCCACCAGCCGCGTGAAGGCCTGGCTGCGCGACCGCTTCTTCTCGGCCGTGCGCCTGCTGCCGGGCGTGAAGAACTACGTGCTGCAGATGCGCTTCAAGCCCATGCCCAAGTACGAGGAAGGGCTGGTCGTGGCCGCGCCCGGCACGCCCATGGTGGGGCGCATGCTGATCCAGCCCGATGTGGAAGATGCCGACGGACAGCGCCGCAAGCTCGACGATGTGCTGGGCCCCTGGTTCGCCGTGATCGGCTGGCAGACCGACCCGCAGGCCGCGCTGGACGAGGCCCAGCGCGCCACCTGGCAGGCGCTGGGCGCGCGCTTCGTGCGCATCGACCGGGCCCGCTGCGGCGGCGCGCCGGGCGAGCGCATGCGCGCGGCCGCCGGCACCGTGTGCGTGGAAGACCTGGACAACCAGTTCTCCGACTGGATCGACGCCCATCCCGGCGCGCTGATCGTGCTGCGCCCTGACCGCTACATCGCCGCGCAATGCGCCACCCCCGCCGAGCTGGCCGAGGCCACACGCCAGTTCGCCCGTTTCCTGGCCACGCCGCGACCCGCGTTGCGCCGGGCCGCCTGAGCTTGCCTGACCATGTTCATCGAACAACGCGTCTATTCGCTGGTGCCCGGTGGCACGGCCGAATACATCCAGACCTACGAAGACTGCGGCCGCGCCGTGCAGGAGCGCATCCTGGGCCCGATGCTGGGCTACTACACCCGCGAGGTGGGCGAGCTGAACCAGCTGGTCTACCTGTGGCGCTTCGACTCGATGGACGAGCGCAGCCGCCGCCGCCAGGCGCTGATGGCCGATGCCGAGTTCAAGGTGTTCCGCGGCAAGATCCGCCACCTGGTGGTGCGCCAGGAGAACAGCATCCTGGTGCCGGCCGGGCCGGCGCGCCCCGTGGCCAGCCCGGC
>CAYPDO010000027.1:0-18795 GCA_964409495.1 uncultured Bordetella sp. | reverse complement strand
AACTGCTCCATCTCGGGCCGCTGCAGGATCTCGCGGAACTCGGGCTGGCCGACCAGAAAGCTCTGCATCAGCGCCTGGTTGCCGAACTGGAAGTTCGACAGCATGCGCAGCTCTTCCACCGCGCGCGGCGTCAGGTTTTGCGCCTCGTCGACGATCAGCAGGCAGCGCTTGCCCTTGCTGGTCTGGCTGATCAGGAAGGCCTCGAGCGTGATCAGCAGCTCGCTCTTGGGCACATCCTTGACCTTGAAGCCGAAGGACGCGCCGACCATGCGCAGCGTGTCTTCGGCGCCGAGCTGGGTGGTGACCAGATGGCCCACCACCACATTGCTGCCGTGCAGGCTGTCGATCAGCGTGCGCAGCAGCGTGGTCTTGCCGGCACCGATCTCGCCGGTGATGACGATGAAGCCCTCGTTGCGCGAGACGCCGTAGTCGAGATACGCCTTGGCACGCCGGTGCTGCTTGCTACCGAAGTAGAAAGTCGGGTCCGGGTTGAGCTGGAAGGGCTTGTTGGTGAGCCCGTAAAACGCTTCGTACATGGCTCAGAACTGCAGGCTGTAGGTCCCGGTGAGCGAACTCTCCGAGTAAGACCGGCTACCGGTCTTGTTGAGGTTGCGGCGGGCAGACATCGACCACGACGCGCGTGACGACACCGCGCCACCCAGACTGACGCTGGCGCTGCGCGAGTGGCTGGTCTGGGCCGCCAGATCGCCGCGGCTGCGGTGGGCCCCGAGGTTCAGGTTGGCGTTCAGATCCGGGGCGAGCTGGTGCGACAGGTTCAGCGCCACGTCATCCATGCGCACGCGGGTCGAATCGGCCAGGTCGTCATCGGCCTGCACCGCGGTATCGGCGCGCTGAGACTGGCTGCGGCTGTAAGACACCGTCACGGCCGAACGGCCACTGCGCCAGGCAGCCGACAGGTCGACGCGCTCATCGATCGTCTGCGCCGAGCTCAGGAAGCTGCCGCGCACCAGGCCATTGCGCGCCAGGCCGTTGCGATTGAGAAAGTCCAGCACCAGCAGGTCACGCTTGACCGGATCAGGCTCGAGCGAGGCGAACTGCGCGAAGAACAGGTCGTAGTTGGTGCCCAGCGACAGGCTGGTCAGGCCTTGCGACGCGACCTGGTTGCGGCTGGCCGAGGCACGCCACACCGTCAGCGGCGTGCGGTACGACAGGCCCAGCTGGTAGGTCTTGCCACTGGGCCGGTGCCCCACCGTGGCATCGAGCGAGGTGCGCGGCGACGGCGCCCAGGACGCGCCGGCCGTCCAGGTGCCGCGGCCGCCGCCGGAGCGGCTGGCGAGGTCGCCGAACTCGCGGCCCGTGCTGGCGCGCAGGCTCAGGTCAGCCTCGGGAATCTGCCAGCCGGCCCCCAGCGAGACGCTGTCGGTTTCGGTGCTGTTGCCGGCCTTGTAGCTGGCCAGCTGGTGGCTGAAGCTGAGGTTCCAGCTCAGGCGGCCGGCCGACAGCGGGCTCAGGTTCAGGTTGGCCGAGCGCACGGTCGAATCACCGCGGTCGGTGCCGACGGTGTCAGACACCTGGTAGGCCCCGGTGGCCGAATAGGCCAGCAGGCCGAACAAGGCACCGTTCCAGCGCGGCGAAAGACTCACGGTCGCTAGCTCGGAGGTGTTGTCGTTGCTGCGGCCGTCGTCGCTGGGCTGGGCGCCGAAGGCAGATTTCGCCGTCTGCGCCACGCTGGCCATCAGGTTGACCGACCCTCGGCCAGGCACCAGCTCGGCCGAGAGATCGGCCAGCAGCGAATGCTGCAAGGTGTTGCGCTCATCGCGGCGCGCGTAGAGCACCTGCGAGATGGCGTAGTTGGCACGCCCCTGCACCACCCCCGAACGGCTGGAGTAGCCCAGCCCGGCACTCAGGCGCGTGATGGATTCGGCTGTCTTCTCGCCGCTGGATTGCTCGGCGTTGTCGGTGAAGGTTTGCGAGACCGACGCCGTGGGCCGCAGCCCGCCGCCGCTTTGCGCCCAGGCCAGCGACACCGGCGCCAAGGCTGTCAGCAGCATCAGGGCGGGTGTCCAGCGCCGGTCGCCCAGGGCACTGGGCGCCCTGGGTTCAGCGCGGACCTGCGGCACTGGCCTGCCCTTGCTGCTCACCCGCCGCGGCCGGGGCATCGGCGCCATAGCCATAACCGTAGCCGTAGCCATAGCGGTGACCGTAGCCATAGCCATAACCCGAGCCGATCGAGGCCCGCGCCTGGTTCAGCAGCATCAGGCGGATCGGGCAGACCTCGATCGTGGCCAGCGCATGCTGCACATCGGCCTGCAGCGTCTTGCCGGCATGCACCACCATCACCACCTGGCCCATGTGGCTGGCCAGCACGCGCGACTCGGTGGTGAGCAGCAGCGGCGGCGAATCGAAGATGATGATGCGATCGGGGTAGCGCGAGGCCATGTCGGCCAGCAGCTGGCGCATGGCATCACTGGCCAGCAACTCGGTGGCCTTCGGGTGCGGCTGGCCGCTGGGCAGCAGCGTGAACTTGTCGATGTTGGTGCGCAGCAGCACGTCCTGCATCTCGGCCTTGCCTTCCAGCAGGTCCAGCAGGCCCGGCGCCGGCGGCAGGTTCAGCTTGCGCAGCACCGATGGGCGCGCCACGTCGGCGTCGACCAGCATCACGGTGTGATCCAGCTCGGCCGCGATGCTCAGCGCCAGGTTGATCGCGGTGAAGCTCTTGCCCTCGCCCGGCAAGGCGCTGGTGACCATGATCAGGTTGCCGTTGCGCACCGGCGCCGCACCCTTGCCGGCCACGTTGGCCAGCAGCGGGCGCTTGATGACGCGGAACTGGTCGGCCAGCCCGGTGCGCGGAAGATTGGGCACCAGCAGGTTGTCGGCGCCCAGCTTGGCCAGATCCAGCTCCACCAGCCGCGATACCGGCGACGCCTGCGGCTCGATGGCGGCCGCCGTGCCGGCCGCAGCCGCACCGGGTGACGGCATGTCAGCGGCCGGCGCTGGCGTGGCCGCCGACGCGACGGTGGCGGCCAACTGCGCCCCGATGGTGTCATCGGCCGGCACATCGATGCCGGCCGCGCGAATCTTGGCCAGTCGCTCCGCGGCCTGTTCAATCAGACTACTCATGCCGTCACCCCGCCTGCCGCGCCGCCAGAATCGACACTGTCACCAAGACCATCAGGAAACCGGCGAACAAGCCGCCGGTCCCTGCCGCAAAACGGAAGTGGGACATGCGCTCGCGCTTGCGCGCCTCGTCGCTGACCACCATCCCCACCACGCCCAGCAAGGGCAGACCGGTCTTCTCGCGCAGCTGCTGCGCATCCAGGTACACCGGCCGCAGCTGGCTGGCGGCAAAGGCCAGCGCCATGCCCAGGCCGACCGACACCGCCAGCACCGCCGAGATCAGCGCGATGCGGTTCGGCGACACAGGCTTGGGCGACACGCGCGGGGGGTCGATCAGGCGGAAATCCACCACGCCCGAGGCCATTTCCAGCTCGCCCGACATGGTGGCCGACTGGCGCCGGCTCACCAGCGACTCGTAGTTGCGCTTGATGATGCCGTAGTCGCGGTTGAGCTGGGCGGCCTCGGCCTCGATCTGCGGCGCGATCTTCAAACCACCCTTGGCCGCGTTGTAGCGCGCCGTGTATTCGGCCACGCGCGCCTTCAATGCCGCCACCTGAACCTCGCTGGTGGCCAGCATGCGCGAGAACTCCTGCGCGATCACCGAGCCGGCGGTCGACGTGCCTTGCGGCGTGCCGGGCGCGTTTGCCGCCGCGGCCTTGCGCAGTTCGGCCACCTCACGCCGTTTCTGGTCTTCGAGATCCTTGATCAGCCGCCGCGTGTTCACCACATCAGGATGCAGATCGGTGTAGCGCTGCAACAGGCCATCCAGGTTGCGCCGCTGGGCCTCCAGACGGGCGTCGATCTCGGGCGTTGCAAAATTGCCCATCGGCTCGGGCGCACTCGCCGGCGCAGCACCCGCACCGGGCGCCTCACCGCCCGACTGGGCCAGCTGCATCTGGCGCTTGGCCACATCACGCGAATCTTCCGCCTCGCGCAGCTCCAGCTTGGCCGTGGCCAGGGCCTGCGAGATCTCGCCCAGGCGCGCCGCCGCATCCTTGCCCTCGCCACCCAGCTGGCTGTCGATGTTGCGCATGCGGAATTCCTTCAGCCGCGCCTCCGCTTCCTCCAGTTGCTTCTCGTAGGTCTTGATCTGCTCGTCGAGGAACACCTTGGCCGAATCGGTGTCCTTGCGGCTGGCGCCCAGGCTTGATTCGACGAAGATCGACACCATCGACTGGATCACGCGCTTGGCGCGCTCCTTGTCGGCCTCGGCGTAGCTGATCGTGTACAGGTTGTCTCGGCCGACGCTGCGGATCTGCACAGCCTTCATCAATCCTTCGATCAGTGCATCCTGCTGCGACTTGGTGGCCGACTTCAGGTCGAGGTCGGCCATGCGCACCAGCTTCTCGATGTTGGGCCGGCTGATCAGCGTGCGGCTGAGCATCGACACCTGCTGGTCGATGTTGGGTTGCACGGCCAGGCCGGACATCAGCGGCTTCAGGATCGACTGCGTGTCGACAAAGATGCGCGCCGACGCCTCGTAGCTGTTGGGAATGCGGAACACGACCACCGTGCCGACGATGCCAACCACCCAGGCCAGGATCAGCGCCGGCCAGCGGTGCTTCCACATCCCGCGAAGGATGGTGGACAGCTGTCTAGTGAGTTCTTCCATCGTTGCCTGGCTTCAAGACTGCAGAAAGAGCTATATCGGCCGGCGGCCGGTCAGAACAAGCCCTGCGGCACGATCAGGATGTCACCAGGCTTGACTTCAACATTGGCCGAGACATCGCCACGCTTGAGCAGATCCTTCAGGCGCACCGAATACTGCTTGTTGCCCTCGCTGGTGCGCAGGATGGTGGCGCGGTTGCCGTCGGCAAAATCGGTGATGCCGCCCACGACGATCATCACGTCGAGCAGCGTCATGTTCTTCTTGTAGTTGAGGAACTGCGGCTTGGCCGCCTCGCCCACCACACGGATCTGCTCGCTGTAGGGTCCGACGAAGCCGTTGACCAGCACCGTGACGACCGGATCACGCACGTACTTGCCGAGTTGCTTCTCGACATCGCGCGCCAGTTCGGTGGAGGTCTTGCCCTGCGCCGGCAGTTCTTCAACCAGCGGCGCGGCGATCTTGCCGTCGGGACGCACCGGCACCGACATCGACAGCTCGGGGTTGCGCCAGACGATGATGTTCACACTGTCACCGGCGCCGATGATGTAGGTATAGTCTTGAACACCGGCGGACACAGGCGCCGGAGGAAAAGCCGGCTGGGTGGCACAACCCGCCAGCACGGCGAGCATGCCGGCGAAAAGGCCCAGTCGGAGACGATTGACCAGCTGATAAAGCGACGTGTGCACGTTGTAAATCCCGATGTCGAGGTCAAAGAGCCAGCGGCGGCGCCGGTAACTCGAAAGGGCAACAGGCTCAGCAAGCTGCGGTAGACACACGCAACACAGCGCCAAGCCCGTACGCCCAAGCGGCAATGATGTCATAGCTTTCGTACACATCCGTTGCACACCAAGGGGTTGCCGTGGCTCTTGGGCGCAAAGTTCACGCCAACGCCGCGGCGGCGAACCTCACACCTGCTCGCCGCGGCGAATGTTGCCGATGACGGTGCGAAGCCACTGCCTGGCAACGCTTACCAGCCGCGCCCAACGCCCGATGCCAAGAACTTTCTCCTATCAGGACGCCTTCTCGCGCAACATCGGGTGGGTGGCAGAGCATGAGCAGGAAATCCTCCGCCTCAAGCGCGTGGCCATTGCGGGCATGGGTGGCGTTGGCGGCGTGCATCTGGTGACGCTGGCGCGACTGGGCATTGGTGCGTTCAATATTGCCGATTTCGACAGCTTCGATCTGCCCAATTTCAATCGCCAGGCAGGCGCGATGATGTCGACGCTGGACAAACCCAAGATCGAGGTGATGGCCGCTCAGGCGCGCGACATCAACCCCGAAATCAGGTTGCGTGAGTTTCCACAGGGCATCAGCAGGGAAAATCTGGACCAGTTTCTCGACGGGGTGGATCTCTATATCGACGGCCTGGATTTTTTCGCGTTCGATGCCCGCCGGGATGTGTTTGCGGCCTGCGCCGCCAAGGGCATCCCCGCCATCACGGCCGGCCCGATCGGCATGGGCGCTGCGCTGCTGGTGTTTGCGCCGGGCGGCATGAGCTTTGATGACTATTTCGGATGGGGTGATCTGCCCGACACAGAGAAGGCACTGCGCTTTGCTGTCGGACTGGCGCCTGCCATGCTGCACCGCGGGTATCTGGTGGATGCGCGCGCGGTCGATCTTGCGCGGCGTCGCGGCCCTTCCACGTCCATGGCCTGCCAGATCTGCGCCGGCGTGGCGGGTACAGAAGCGCTCAAAGTGCTGCTGCAACGCGGAACTGTGCGGCTGGCGCCGCACGGAACACAGTTCGACGCCTACACCGGGCGCGCGGCAAGAACATGGCGGCCTGGCGGCCACCGCAACCCGCTGCAGCGCGTGGCACTGGCCATTGGCCGCCATCAGCTGATGGCCAAGCATCCACGGATCACCCAGCCATGACGATTTCAGATGCCGCGATCCATCGCCTGATCGAGCTGGCCCGCTGGGCGCCGAGCGGCGACAACACCCAGCCTTGGCGCTTTGAGCGCATCGCGGCCGATCATCTGGTGATCCATGGCTTCGATACCCGCGACCACTGCGTGTACGACCTGGACGGCCACCCCAGCCAGATCGCCATCGGCGCGATGATCGAGACGATGCACATCGCGGCCACCGAGCAATCGCTGGCCCTTGGCGTGGCGCGTCGACTGGACATGCCTGATACCCACCCAACCTTCGACGTGCGCCTGCGCCACGTCAATGGCTTGGCGCCAGATCGCCTGTTGAGCGCCATTCCACGCCGCAGCGTCAACAGGCACCCCTACAGTACAAAGCCGCTGACGGCTGGCGAGATGCAGGCTTTGCAGGACGCGCTGCCACCGGGTTACACCTTGCGCTGGTTCTCAAGCCTTGGTGAACGCTGGCGCATGGCCCGCCTGATGTTCGCCAATGCCAAGCTGCGCCTGACGATGCGCGAGGCCTACGAAGTGCATCGTTCGATCATCGACTGGGGCCAGCGCTACAGCGCTGACCGGGTGCCGGACCAGGCACTGGGCGTGGATGCGATGACACTGAAGCTCATGCGCTGGGCGATGGCCGACTGGGAGCGCGTGTCGTTCATGAATCAGTGGCTGGGCGGCACGCTGGCGCCACGCCTACAGATGGATCTGATGCCGTCCGTCCGCTGTGCGGCCCACGTGGCGATCACTGCCGCACATTCGCCGTCATCTATCGACCACTATGTGGCCGCTGGCGGCGCTGTTCAGCGTATGTGGCTGAGGGCTACCCTGCTGGGGCTGCAGCATCAACCAGAGATGACGCCCTTGATTTTCTCTCACTATGTGAGAAGTGGACGCGCCTTTAGCCAGCAGCATGGTGCGATCCAGATGGGGCAGGCACTTGAAAAAATGACAACCAATACGCTGGGCGCTGAACTGACCCGTATCGTCTGGCTCGGAAGGATTGGTTTTGGCGCTAGCGCCTGCGCGCGCTCGCTGCGCTCAACTCCGTCACAGTTGCAGCAGCAAGCCGGTGCTTAGTCGCCCCTGGTTTTGCTCGCTACGCCAGGGATGTTGATGCGGTGCGCAACTTCTCGGCGATCGCGTTAAAAAAACGCGCGGCGGGGGCGCCAGCCATCAAGCGTCGGTCAAAACTCATGATCAGGTTCATGGTCGGACGAGCGACAACCTGCCCATCCACCACCACCGGCCGTTGCCGCACCAAGCCGAACGAGACACCTATCGGCCAGCCCCAGTTTCCGACCAAGAGGTCGACTCCGAACTTGGCGGGCGAAGAAACGAGCACTGCACCGCCCCGGTGCTGCACCCAAAGGCTCGGCCACAGATGCGGCAGCAAGAGAATCATCCTCGCCAACGCGGCTGGGAACTGAGTCAGCACCTTGATAAACAAGCGCCAACGACTGCCGTGCTCGCCTTCGGTTGATGACAACCCGTCCAACTCATCGCCCAACTGCGACAACGATAACTGGTCTGCAGATCGAATCGTGCCAGCATAGGTGGCCTGCGGCAGCGTTGGGCTGTCTCGCGCAACCGCGACCGATATATCGACCTGATTAAACTGCACCTCGCGCCTGAAGAATGGCAAATCGATGGTCGTTCTATTCGCATAGGCAAATTCCGAATCCTGCATCGTCAGTGCCAAAGCACGAACCACCAACGCCGTATAGGAAGGGCGCGCCAGCCCCCTGCTGGCAAACTCAGCCCTCAGATTCTGACACTCACTCATGTCCACTTCCGAGATCATGGCGACTTTGTCATCGCCGCGGTTCTCGAACATGATGCCGCCGACCACTTCGAAGAAACGGTTGCGCGGGAGAATTCGGTAGGTCCGCATCGAACTAGCCTTGCTCACGATTGATCGGTGAACTCACGCTTGCGGTTCTCTACTTGAGCCGCTGGAGCGCCGCTTGCACCTCGGCTTGCCCACTGAACTTATTGCCCATGGCGGCCAATGCTTGGAGTTCGGCCAATGCCTCGGCCTTCTTTCCGGCTGCGGCCTGAACTTTTGCGCAATTGAACCGATAGGAAGGCTCCCTCGGCGAACGTAAAAGTACGGCCTTGCAGGTTTCCAGCGCTTGCGCATGCCTGCCAGCGGTCGACTGAACAAATGCCAGGGTGTCGAGCAATGCAGCATTCTCGGGCTGAATTTTTACGGCAGACTCCGCGAGCGACATGGCATCTGCCTTGCCGAGCTTGGCGTGCAACCAAGCAAGATTGTTCAATGCAAAAGCATTCTCTGGTGCCACCTTTACCAAGGCGCCAAAGTACTGATCCGCTCTGGAGAAGTCCTCAGCCGCCAGGGCTCGGCTACCCAGAAACAGCAGAAAGACTGCGTCATTCGGTCGCTTCTTGAGCCATTCGGCCGCGAATCGGTCAGCCTCAACTATGCCCGCTGCCTTGTCCGTCGCCAAATAGAGTCGCTCTGGCAGGCGGCCGACGCGAGGTCGATCCAGTCCTCGCTTGTAGGCCGCGATTGCGGCCTTGGGGTCATTGAATTCAAGGTTGAGATCACCTTCTAGCATATTACCGAATGCATCGTCCGGATACTGCTTCTGAATGTCAGCCGCAACCTGGAGCGCACGAGCCTTCTGGCGCCCCTGCACGGCCAATGCAATCAAGCCGCGCTGCGCATTGATGTCACCCGGCGCCAGTTCCAGTGCCTTGCGAAAGGCCTTTTCAGCCTGAGCCGTATTCTTGACATTTATGTAGGCGTCAGCGAGGCGCAACTGCGCCTTTGGCGATTTCGGCAGCGACGTCGCCAACTTGTTGAATGTCGAGACTGCTTGGTTGCCATCGCCAGAGAGCAACTGAACGCTACCAAGCGCATCCAGCACCTCCGGATTGCCCGGCACTGCCGTAACCGCCGCCTGGGCGGCATTCAGCGCTGACTTCGTATCGCGCCGTCCGATGAAATGGTGAATCTGCGCTAGACGAACGGCAACAGATGTCGGCCCGGCTTGAACGGCTTGGTCCAGTGTCTTGGCCACCTCCGCAGGCGCCACACCGGTACGTTCCTGCAGGCTTGCCAAGTCCATCAGGGCTATCGCGTTCTTGGGCTCATCCTTCAACAGCGCTTGGTAGCGCGCGATCGCTTCCGCTGCCCTACCCGAAGCGATATCCAACGCGGCCAGGCCTTGTATGGCGGGCAGGAAGCGCGGCTCTCGCTTGAGCGCTGCTTGGTAATCTGCACGCGCACCCTCAAGATTCCGGGTCAAGACATGTATACGCGCCCGCAGAAACGGTGCAGTGGCTTTGTCGGGCAATTTCTTGTCGAGCGTTCCGGTCGCGCGCAAGGCTTCATCGAATTTGCCCCGGCGAACGGCCGCACTGATCAAGGCCATGTCCGGAACCGAATCGGTCACCTGCTCACCGATGGCCCGCAACTCCGCAAAAGCAGAATCTGCCTGCCCTTTCGAAAGCTTGAGCAGTGCCAGCGCCGTCTTGACCTTGGCGTCGTCCGGTGCGGCTTTGGCGGCAGCCAGAAAATATTGCTCGGCACTGCGCGCGTCCCCCACTTGCAAGGCTGCGTCGCCCGCAACAGACAATGTTGCAGAGTCAACGCCAACTTCACGCGTAAGACTGGGCTGCAGCACCTCAAGGGCACGTGCCGGCTGGCCTTGGCGCAAGAATGCGTCGGCAAGCAACCTCCGGGCAGACATCAACTCAGGATTCTTGCTGACTGCCTTTCCCAAATAACCTTCAGCCTGAACCGCCGCGTTTCTCCGGAGCTCAATCGCCCCGGCAAACTCAAGCAAAACCGGGTTGTCAGGGGCCAGCTTCAACAGTTGCAAGACCAACTCGCGAGACTTTTCAAGATCGCCATATAAGAACTCGACGCGCGCGCCCATCAACTTGGTTTGGGGATGCTGCGGGGCAGCCGAAACCATTGCTTGCGCAAGCTTGCGCGCTTCGTCGCCATTCTTACGCGCCAACGCGATCAGGACTCTGGCCGAAAGCGCCCCAAGATCCGCCGGAGCCTCCTTCAGCAGTTTCAGGTAGGAGGCGTCAGCCTTGTCCAGATCTTTGCGGCCGTACAGCTGCAACTCACCCTGAAGCCGGAGTGCCTCGATGTTTTTGGGCTGACGCCCCACTACACCGTCAACGATCTGCACGGATTCGTCCAATGTGCCCGGCCGCGCGAGAATTCTCGCCTTGAGCAATAGCGTGTCGACATGGCCACTGTCGGCCGCGAGATTACTCTCGATGAGCTTGGCCGCTTCATCGGCTTGGCCAAGCATGTAGCGGGCAGCCGCCACATTCAGGCGCAACCCAGCCTGGGCCGCAGGGTCCGTCAGTTGCAGTGCACTGAATTCATCGACCACCAACTGGAACTTTGATTGCTGCAACAGCGCCTTGGACAACGGCACTGCCCACTCGTGCTGGTCAACACCCAGCACCCGGGCCTTCTTGAGCTCAACTTCGCCGCCAGGCAAGTCACCAGCCTCCACCAGCACCTTGCCCAACAGGAGCCGCGCCTGCGGCGAATCGGGCTGCGCCTGCAAGACTTCCTTGAGCCCGACCACCGCCGCCTTGTAGTCGCGCTTTTCCAGCGCGGATCTGGCGGCATCCAGCCCAGACGACTCACCGCCACCCACGCCGCACGCGGACATCCCAGAAACGGCGACACAGACCGCCACCACCAATGCCAGACGGTCAAAAGCCCACGTCATCACGATCCCTGTGTTCTAAGTGCCGATTGGAAGATTCTCATGTATTTTCAGCCTGACGCAGCGTTTGCATTCATCACCGCAGAGGCCTCAGGACGCGCCCCTGCCTCACGCCGCTCTCAACCGGTCTGGCGCCCAAACCGGCGAGTGCCCACACGAAGCCCACATGTCGAGCTTCCTTACACCCGCCGTTAGACCTTCTGCTCACGCCTCCCGGTAGTGGCTGAAAAATCAAACAAATCAAGCATTTAACGAATCTGGCACACGAGTTGCTTACAGCCCTACAGCACGGCGCTGAGCCGCTCGCAATCCACCCGATTCTCTAAAGGAACTTTCATGCGCAAGACTCTGATGGCCGGCGTGATCGCAAGCGTGTTCGCGCTTGGCGGCACCGCTTCGGCGGCCCCCTTGATCCTCGATCTGAACGGCGCCGCTGCGGGCGGCACCATTACGGCTACGGCTTTGGACTGGACCCAAACCAGCTTCCTCGCTCAGGGCGGCAACCAAGCTATCGCCAATTTTTTGCAGAACCAGGCAACGGGTTCGACGCTCAACACGTCGTTCGATGTTTACACCCACGCCAAGCTGATTGGTTATACGCCCGCTGGCGCTAGCCAGTCGACATCTCTGCCGGTCGCTGGCGGCGAGATCACCATTGTGGCGAAGTTCACCGAGACGGTGACCAATGCCGTTGCAGCTGCTGGCTTCGCAACCTTTGCGACGACTGGTCAGGGCTGGGTTGAGATGTACTACAGCTCGGCGGCGAATTCGAACAACCTGACTGGCTTTGGTTTTGACGATGGCACTCTGATCATGCGCGGCACCGGTGTCAGCGGTGACGTGTCGAACTTCGCCACCGGCGCATTCTTCAATACCGGCTTCACCAACGAGAACCTTGACAGTTTTGGTGCGAACGACTACTCGGGTCAGAAGACGGTCAATGGCTTTGGCAGTCAGTCGTCGATCAGCTTTGGATCTACCGGTTTCGCCCTTGACAGCAACTTCATCAAGTCCCAGATCGTAGATTTCTCGATCCTGTTCAACAATATTTCGATCGGACTGCCGTACAACACTGTTGACCCGTCGCATTGCTTCAACACGACCGCGGGCGCGGCTTCGAACGCGTCCATCACGGCTGGCACCGCGACTGGCAACGCTTCGGAGTGTGACAACGCGATTGTCAATGGTCTCTATTCTGCGCAAGGCGCCAGTGGTGGTTACGTCCCCGTGATCGGCGCCGTGAACGGCGCGTTTGGATTGGCGCAGGACTTCATCGCTCAGACCGACTTCAACTCGGCCGTCACCGGCACGGCTCCGGAACCCGGCTCCATCGCCCTGATGGGTCTCGCGCTCGGTGCTCTTGGCCTCGCTTCGCGTCGCCGCCGTACGTAATACCTAACGGTTCGGAGGGCTGTTCACCAGACTTTGTCCTTCGGATACAAGGTTTTGACAAGGGGAGCTTTTGCTCCCCTTTTTCTTTGGGCTGAGTTCGTAGGTACGCTTGCTTGGCGTCCAGAATTCCGGCGCCCATGCGGTTCCGCCAGCCGGGGCAAGACGCCCGATCCAATCCTGTGCGCAGTTAAGATGCAGGTCGCAGGTCGGCCTGTTCGCTGGGAGTCGCCCGCACTTCAAGTCTGCTGGGCGGCACAGTGGTCGATGCGACCTCTTGACCTCAGAACCGCGGGGAGAACTGATCAGTGATCGAGCCTGTAGCGCTGCTGCGCGGCGTCGCCAAGACCTACCAGATGGACGAGGTAGAGGTTCCGGTGCTCAAGGGCATCGATCTGCTCGTCAGGCCCGCTCACTTCACCGTCTTGCTGGGGCCTTCCGGCAGTGGCAAGTCCACTCTGCTGAACATGTTGGGTTGCATCGATCGCCCCGATAAAGGCGATGTGGTGGTGGCCGGCAGCGAGATGAACAAGTTGTCCGATGACGCACTGGCGGACTTCCGAGCCGCCAACATCGGCTTTGTGTTCCAGAGCTTCAACCTGATCCCGGTGCTCAGCACCTTCGAGAACATCGAGTACCCGCTTGTTCTCGCCGGCATGCCACCCGAGCGTCGGCAACGCCGCGTGAAGAAACTGCTCGATCTGGTCGGACTGTCAGACCGCGCGCGCAATCTGCCGGGGCAACTGTCCGGGGGCCAACGGCAACGTGTGGCCATCGCGCGTGCGCTGGCTCGAAAGCCAAAACTGGTGATAGCGGACGAGCCCACGGCAAACCTCGACAGCCAGACGGGCGCTGCTGTGATCGACCTCATGCGCCACATGCAAGAGCGCTACAAGATTTCATTCATCTTTGCCTCGCACGATCGCAGCCTGATCGATGCCGCAGACGACCTGATCATGCTTCGCGACGGCGTCATCCAGAAGATTATCCGGAAGTCCAGCGCGGAGTCTGTGCCGGACTACCGACCGGACGGAGGTGCTGTCGTCGTCGAGGATGACGAATGAGCCAGACGATCGCGCTGGCATTGCGCAACCTTCTTCGCAACCGGCGCCGCTCGCTTGCCACTTTGCTGGCGCTGGTGATCGGCGCCTGTTCGCTGCTGCTGTTTGGTGGCTACACCGCAGACATACGCATCGCCATGCTGACGGGCTACGTCCGGCATGGGGGGCACCTGCAGGTGCAGCACCGTGACTTCTTCTTGTACGGCAACGGCAACCCGACAGCCTATGCCATCGCCAACTATGCCCAGATCCAAGCCGCGATAGAACGCGACCCCGAACTGTCGGGGCGGATTTTGCTGGTGTCGCCAACACTACAGTTTGGCGGGATCGCAGGCAACTACGATGCCGGCGTATCCAGAACGGTGATTGGCTCTGGACTGCAGGCGACGGATGTGACGCGCATGCGCCAGTGGAACGAGTTCAACACGGGCATTGTGGCGCCACGATTTGCGCTCGATGGCGCGCCCGCTGACTCTGCCATCCTGGGCATCGGGGTCGCGCGCGTCCTGTTGCTGTGCGAATCGCTTTCTATCGCGAACTGCCCAAAGCCCGAAACACCCAAGCCGTCCGGCGGCGCAGCGCTGCCCGGTGACATCGCCGCGCTTGCCGATCTGGAACAGCAGGGCAGCACACGAAACAACACTGGCAAACGCTCGGGTGTCTCGCGCCTTGCCAACGCACAACCGGAACCGCCTCGGAGCCGAATTGAACTGCTGGCTGGCCATGGACGGGGCACCCCGAATGTCACCGCCTTGAATGTCGTTGCCGCAGAAGATCAAGGGCTGAAGGAACTGGACGAAGTGATGGTGGTGCTGCATCTGCGGCAAGCCCAGCAACTGGTGTTCGGGCGTTCGCCGCCGAAAGCGACATCGCTGATGATCCAGCTGCGCCACACCTCGGATGCGCCTTGGGTTGCTGATCGTGTGCGCCAAGTCATTGAACAAATGGCCCCGGCCGAACCCTTGGCCGTGCTCGACTTCGAAACATTGAATCCGTTCTACAGCCAGACCGTCCAATTATTCGACACCATTTTTGGATTCATATTTGTGCTGATTGGCGGCATTGTGCTGTTCACCGTCACCAACACGATGAATGCTGCGGTCGTTGAGCGGACCACTGAGATCGGCACCTTGCGTGCGATTGGTCTGCGTCAGAATGGAATCCGTCAGCTTTTTGTGACTGAAGGCTTGTTGCTTGGCGTTGCTGGCGCTGTTGTTGGCGTCCTGAGTGCCCTGACGATTGCCTACGTGGTGAATCATCTGAGCCTGACATGGCTTCCACCAGGTAGTTCTGCGCGCCTGCCGTTGAATGTTCGTGTGTGGGGCGAGGCACGCATGATGATCCTGACTGCGTTCGGCTTGATGGCGGTGGCCGTCTTGTCTGCCTGGTGGCCCGCCAAGCGCGCAGCCCAACTCAAGATCGTCGACGCATTGAGGCACATCTGATGCACTGTCCCGTTGTCTCCCGGCGCTCCGTCCTTTCGGTGGGCACACTATTTCTTGGCTATGGCGTGTTGCCAGTTCTAGGGGCTCCCGACGCCCAAGCCTTGCTGGTCGCCAGTGATGCCGTGCGAAATCCTGGGCAGGCCTTCCGGGTCACAGTCACCCTGACCGAATTTGAAAAGGGCCAACAAGTCGAATCCTCCCAACTGGTTTCCTATGCCAGAACGATCGAGTCGAGCGGTGGCCAATTCGCCAGTTTGCTGCGTTTTGTGCAACCGGCGCGCGACACCGGAAAGCTGATGCTCAAGAGCGGGAAGGATCTCTGGTTTTTCGACCCAGGTACGAAGGCCAGCGTTCGAATCTCTCCGCAGCAGCGCCTGTTGGGGGATGCCTCAAACGGCGACGTGGTGACGGTGAACTTCGCCCGAGATTACAAGGCCGCCATCGCGGCGGAGGAAACCGTTTCCGATGGCGAGCGCAAGCAGCGCCGTTCCTACAAGCTGGCACTGACTGCTGTCAGTGAAGACGCCACCTATGCCGCTATCGAGCTGTGGATTGACGCGGACAACAAGGCCCCCATCAAGGCCCGCTTCCTGGCCGACTCCGGCCGCCTGCTCAAGACCGCCTACTACCGCAAGTTCCAGCAACAGCTCGGGGCTGAACGCCCCACTGAAACGGTGATCATCGACGGGCTGAATCCACAATCTGTCACCATCGTGCGCTTCACGGACTACGCGGCGCGCAACATCCCGGCATCATGGTTCCAGCGAGACTTCTTGCCACGATTCCAGGGAGATTGACACGATGAACGACCGCAGCAAGCGCGGCGGCGCGGCCCAGGCACGATGGCTGGCTGCGTCATGGCTGGCACTGGCCATCGCGACGCCGCTGGCCCAGGCGGCTGACGAGGATGCGCTGTCGCTGGAAGCCCCGGAGACGCCAGCAACCCCCGCACCGTCCAGCAAGACGGGTACTCCGGCAGCTGACACCAGCAGCAAGACGCTACGCCTGTATGTCGAAGGCACGGTTGGCCGCCTGTGGCGCCGGGGCGGCTTGGCGGATGCCGACAGCCGGCGCGTATCGATCGATTACAGCCAGAGCTTCAGGCTGGCGCCCGGCTGGCGCGCAGTGCTGTCCGACCGATTCGACGATGTGCACCCGGCCGGAGAGGGTGAACGCTCTTCGGCCAACAGTCTGCGCGAAGCCTATGTGGGCTGGCAGGCTGAGGATGGCGGTCAGTTGCTGGAGTTCGGACGCATCAACCTGCGGCTGGGTCCGGCCTATGGTTTCAATCCGACTGACTATTTCCGCGATGGCGCGCTGCGTGCCGTGACCACGGCCGATCCGCTAGCGCTGCGTGAGATTCGCCTGGGGGCGGTGATGTTGCGTGGCCAGCACCTGTGGCAGGGCGGCGGCGTGATGGTGGCCATTGCCCCGAAACTGGCGGATGCGCCCAGCGACGCGCCGATGAGCCTGGACCTCGGCGCCACCAATCGGCGCTTGCGCGGCCTGGCCGCTGTGAGCGGCAAGCTGGGCGAACGTGTGAACTGGCAGTTGCTGGGTTACGGCGAACAGGCCCGCAGCCCGCAGTGGGGCGCCAACCTGACCGCGTTGCTGTCGGATGCGGCGGTGGCGCACGCCGAGTGGTCGCGTGGTCGCGAGCCTGACCGCCTGGCCAGTGCGCTGGGCCAGCCCTCGGTTGAGCGCCAGCGCCAGCGCTGGTCGGCCGGCCTCACCTACACCACCAGCACCAGGCTGGCGATCACGGCTGAATATGCCTACAACGGCGCGGCACCGGATCGCGCGGCCTGGGATGCCGTAGGCGCCGCCGGTGGCGCTTCGGCCCTGGGCGCCTATCTGCTCGACGCGCAGAACCGGCAGGACAGCAGTTCACGCACGGCCTGGCTGGTCTACGCCACCCAGAAGAGCCTGGGCTTGAAGAACCTGGACCTGACCGGCTTCGTGCGCTTCAACGCCGAAGACCGCAGCCGCTTCACCTGGGTGGAAATACGCTACCACTGGGACCGGTTCGACGCAGCGGTTCAATGGTTTGGCGCCAGCGGCAGCAGCCTCAGCGAGTACGGTGTGATCCCCAACCGCCAGTCGCTGCAGGTGCTGGGCACCTGGTTTTTCTGATCCGCCTGAACTGCCGGGTTACCGGGCTTCAATGGCCCAGCAATCGCGTGACGGCGCCGTCGAACACTGCGGCGGCCTGCGGCAGGTTCAGCATCAGGCCATTCAAGCGCCGGGCGGCCGATGCCGGGCCGGGCGTGTGCAGCAAGGCGTGACAGGCGGCGCGCACGCCGTCTGGCGTCAGGTGGTCGGTGCGCAGCGTGAGGCCTGCCCCCGCCGCCTCCAACGGCGCCATATTCAGGAACTGATCCATGTTGCTGGCCAGGCCCAGCACCGGCACACCGCAGGCCAGCGCCTGCTGCACGGTCAGGCTGCCGCCATTGCAGACCACCAGTTGCGCGCGTGCGGCCGTGGTGTCGCCCGGCAGGTAGCTGGCCAGGCGGGCATTGGCCGGCATGTGCGCCGGAGCCTCCGCACCAGCCGTGGAGGCCATCACGCGCAGCGGCAAGTCGGCCAGCGCGGCAAGCACCTGGGCCAGCGCTGCCGGCGGCCCTGAACTGCCCAGGGTGAGGTAGACCACCCTGTGGCCCGACGGGATCGGCTCGTCCCACCACGACGGCAAGGCCACCGGCGGCGACCATGCCAGGGGCCCGATCCAGCTGGCGCTCGCGCCGGGTTGAACCTGCGGAAACAGCGCCGGCACATCCGGCAGCAGCAGGTGATCGCAATCGGAATACGCGCGGCGCAGATCGTTGCCAAAGCCTGGCAGGCCATGCGCGCGGCGCAGCTTGTTCATCGGCCCGCAATGCTGGTGGAACGCGATCGGCCGGCCGATGGCAAACAAGGTGCGGGCCAGCGGCAAGGGCAGCGCGCGCGACAGCGGCAGCACCGGCATCGGGTAGCGCGGCGGGGCCAGCGGTGTCCAGTAGGCGTTGGCGATGGCGAGGTAGGGCACCTTGGCCACACGGGCGCTGACCGACAGCGAGAGCCTGAAGTCGCCCACCACCACATCGGGCCGTTCGGCGGCGATCAAGGCCGCGTCTTCCTGGGCATAGCGCGCCAGCGTCTCGGCGCTGTAGACCGGGGCGCCGCGCGCCAGGCGATCATTGAAATCGGCCGGCGCCACGCTGTCCAGGTCAACGCGCCGCCAGCGGGCATCGGTGGCAAACGCCGCATAGCGGGGGGTGCAGGCCAGCACGATCTCATAGCGTGCCGGATCCAGCAGGCGCGCCAGCGCCACAGGCCGCGCCACGTGGGCCAGCGTGACGCCTTCGGCGAACATCAGCAGCTTCAGGCGGCGTGTGGTCATGGTGCGCGGGTTCGGCTGGCCCTTGCCAGGGCCGCGTTGCACGCGGGCGGCGGGGCCTACTTGGCCGTGATGGACAGCCGGTGCATCAGATCGTACAGCGTCGGCCGGCTCACCCCCAGCAGCTCAGCGGCCTTGGCGATGTTGCTGTCGGTGCGCGCCAGCGCCGCCAGCACGGCCTGGCGTTCGGCGGCTTCGCGCACGCGGCGCAGATCCAGTTCACCGCTGCTGCCGGC